>CAYNDM010000103.1:1345-9402 GCA_964395265.1 uncultured Bacteriovoracaceae bacterium | reverse complement strand
AGACGCTGAACCAGCTCGCGCGCGAGACGGGTCACGTACTCCGGATCGGCCGAGCCCTCCTTCAGGGCGATCGTTTTTGCGATACGGAAGGAAAGCTCGATCAGGAACCGCTCATTGGCCTTGAAGATCTCGTCTTTGGCATGCTCGCAAGCCATCAAAAACTGATCGAAACGCCTCAGACGCTCCTCGGCTTCCTCGCGGACGGAACGATACGCCTCCTCGAACCCCTGCTTTTTCCCGGCTTCGAAGCCACGCTCGATCCCGATCGCGCGCGTCTCCTCCTCGATCGCGCGCACGCGCTCCTTCACCCGCTCCTCGATGGCGCGCCTCTCCTCTTCCTCGACCGCGAGAGGATCGCGCAGAAGCGGATTCAGACAGAAGCGGGCATCCTTGCGGCTTCTCGCCTTGCGATCCGGATCGGTCGCGGCGAGAGCGCCGTACTTGGCTTTCACGCTCGAATAGGATCCTTCTCCAGGCCTCTCAAGCTTCCCGAACTCGTACTTTTGGATCACGGGCTCGGTGGGCACGTCCAGCTTCACGACGCGAGGCTCGCTCTTCCCGCTTGGGTCCGCCTTGACGTTGAATTGGCCGGGCTTGAAACTCGACACTGTCTAGATCTCCCGTCTCGATCAAACCAGCGCGTCGGCTTCTCCGCCGCGGCTGATGATGATTTTTCCCTCGGCTTCGAGGCGCTTGGCCACGTTGACGATCTCTTGCTGCGCCGTCTCGACGTCCGAAAGACGAACCGGGCCCATCGCCTCGAGGTCTTCCCGGAGCAGATCCGCCGCGCGCTTGGAGATGTTGCGGAAGATCTTGTCCTTGATTTCGTCCGGGGCGGTCTTGAGCGCGACGACGAGCTTGTCGTTGGGAACCTCCTTGAGCAGCAGCTGCATGCCTCGGTCGTCGATGTACATGATGTCCTCGAAGACGAACATGAGCTTGCGGATCTCCTCGGCCAGCTGAGGATCCTTCTCCTCGACGCGGGCCATGATGTTCTGCTCGCTCGTCTTGTCCATGACGTTGAGCATCTCGGCGATCGGCTGGACGCCGCCCAGCTGCTGGGTATCGATCGAACCCAGTGTCGCGAGCTCCTGCTTGAGCACCTCGTCGACCTGCGCGATGAGATTGGGAGAGATGAAGTCGAGGTTGGAGATACGGAGCACGACCTCGGTTTGGATCGCCTCCGGAAGGCGCTTGAGCACCTCGCACTTCTTGCCTGGCTCAAGATGGGCCAGGATGAGGGCGATAGTCTGGGGGTGCTCGTTAACCAGGAAGTTGGCCAGCGTACGCGGGTCCACGAGCTCGAGAGCCTCGAGGGTCCTGCTTCCCTCGAGGACCGAAAGCTGCCCGAGAACCATCTTCGCGCGCTCTTCCCCGAGCGTAGCCAGAACGAAATCCCGCCCCTGCGCGTGCCCGAAGATCAAAGTCTCCTCCTCGGCGATCTCGGTGTAGAACGCCTCGAGGACGTCCTTGACCGCTGTGATGGGCACCTTGCTCACCTGCCCCATGGCGGATACCAGGCGCTTCACGTCGTTATCCTTCATCTTCTTGAAGACCTGGGCCGTGACCTGATTGCCAAGCACGTTGAGCAACAACGCCGCTTTCTCGATCCCAGACATCTCCTCAAGACTCGTGTATGACATAGCTGGTTTCATCCTTACGCCGTTCTGGAGCCGTCCGCGCCGTCTTTTTCGCCAGACCGCTTCGTCTCGTTAAGCCAGTCTTTCAGGATCAAAGCCGCTTTGTGCGGGTTCGCGTCGACCAGGGTGATGATCTTCTCCTTGATCATCTCGCCCTCGACCTTCTCGGGGTCCATCGTGTCCGGCATGGTCGGGACGACGTCCTCCATTCCCGGAAGAGTCGCGTTCTTCTGCATGCGCTCGAGCTCTTCGATCGTCTGCGGCAGGAAGGTATCGACGCTGTCGATCGTGTTCTCCGTAAGCCACTTGATGAAGGGGCGGACCACGAACATGAAGAAGAGGACGATGATCAGGCCGACCACGCCGTAAATGGCGAGGTTGTAGACGTAGCTCTTGCGCTCCGTCTCGGCCAGCAGGCGTTGGGCCTCGTCGAAATCCTCGCGGGTGAACTCCATGTTCTTGATCTCAAGCGTGTCGCCCCGCTTCGTGTCGATGCCCACGGCGCGCGCCACGATATCCTCGAACTCCTTGAGCTTCTCGGGCGACCACGGCTCCGTCTTGCTGAGCACGGCCCCGTTCTCGTCGGTCGCTTTTACAGGCTTTCCGTCCACCACGACCGCGACCGAGAGCTTCTGTACGGACCATGCTGGCTTGACCGTACGGCGAACCGTCTGAGGGATCTCGTAGTTGGTGGTCTCGTCGTTGATCTTCGTGTCCGTCCTGACCTGCGCCAGATCGGCGGCTGGATCCCGGCCAGGCGTGTTCGCGGCGGCTCCCGCCGGGCCTTGAGGGCCGGGTCTGGAACCTTCCATCGATTTGCTATCCTTGCGCACCGACCGGATCGCGGCTCCATCGGCATCGTAAGTGGTCTGCGTCTCGCTCACCTGGGAGAAATCGATCTCGGCCGATACCCGGGCAACCACCCTTCCTTCGCCAACCACCCGCGAGAGCATCGCTTCGATGCGTTTCTCGAGATCCTGCTCGACCTTTTGCCTGAAGTCGAGCTGGGTGGCCGTCGCCGCAGCTAGCGGGTCTGATGGGTTATTCGAGAGGGTCTTGCCGAGCGAGTCCACGATCACGACATCGGACACCTCCATGCCTTCGACCGCGCGGGCGACCAGCGTGCCGACCCCGTAGATTTGCTTCTCAGAAAGGCGGACACCGGGCTCAAGGTCCAGGACCACGGAGGCGGTAGGCTTCTTCTGGTCCTCGACGAAAGTGCTCTTGCTCGGCATCGCGAGGTGCACCCTAGAGCGCCGCACGCCCTTGATGCTTCCGATCGTGCGCATGAGCTCGCCTTCGAGGGCGCGTTTCTGGTTGACCTTCTGGACAAAGCTCGTCGTGCCGAGCGTCTGCTTGTCGAAAACCTCGTAGCCCACGACGCTGCTCTGAGGCAGGCCGCGGGTAGCGAGCTCGATCCTGAGCCGATCAAGCTCCTCGGGCGGAACGGAGATCACCCGGCCTCCGTCCTCCACTCGGAACGGCACCTGGGTCTCCCGAACGACCCTGATGATATTGGCGGAATCCTCTGGGTTGAGGTTGGTCATCAGCGGCTTGTAGGAATTGTCGCCCGCCCACATGAACAGCGCGCTCACTCCGGCGATGATCGTGATCGCCGTGGCGGCGACCGCCACCTTCCTCGCTGGACTCAGGCTCCCCAAGAAATCATAGATCTGAGTGAAAACCCGCTTCAGATACTCGTCCACTTTTCGCCCTCTCTCTGCCCAGGCTTCCTGCCCCGGGCCGAAACCACCTGCGTGCACTAAGCGCATCGAGCTAGCGACCTCCTGTCACTAGATCTGCATGCGCATGATCTCCCGATACGCGTCGAGGATCTTGTTCCTGACTTGCATCATGAGCTTCAACGAGGCGTCAGCCCGCTCGACGGCGAGCAGCGTCTCATGGATATTCTTGTTGCGTCCGGCGACCATCTCCTTCACGGCATGGTCGGCCTGATGCTGGTGCTGATTGACCTGGTCGACTGACTGCCTGAGCATCCCGAGAAAAGTCTGGGTATCAGGCCCAGTGAGCGCTCCTTGGGGCGCCTCGCCTTTCGGGATCTCCATCCCGTTCCGTTCCATCTCGCGCAGCACGCTCGTTTCAGAAGCGATCCTGCCCTCGGGGCTTTGCCCGATTTCAACCGCGCGGCTAAGGTTCTCGATCTGTAGGCTCGACATCTACCGTTGCTCCCTTATCTTCCGATCTCCAGAGCCTTGGCCGCCATCTGCTTCGCGGCATTCATAGCGCTCACGTTGGCCTCGTACGAGCGCTGAGCGCTGATCATATTGGCCATTTCCTCGACCGGGTTCACGTTGGGCATCGCCACATACCCGTCGGCATTGGCGTGGGGATGCGAAGGATTGTAGACCATGCGAGGAGGCCGCGAGTCCTTCACCACATCGGTGACCTGCACTCCCTGCACGCCTTCGTCGAGTTGGTTCTCGAGGATCTCGCCGAAGCTCTCGCGGTCGGTCTGGGCCGCGAGGACCGGGTCTTGCCTGCGGTACGGACCCCCTTCCTCGGTCTGGGTGGTCTCGGCATTGGCGATATTGCTCGATATGGTGTTCATCCGCTTCATCTGCGCATCGAGCCCGCTCGCGCTCACTCTCATGGACGAAAAGAAATCCATTACCTGTTACCTCCCTCGCTGATGGCGTACTTCAGCATGCCCAGCTTACGCTTGAGCGCCTCCGCTGAGGCATCGTAAAGAATCTGGTTCTCGGCCATCTTGGCCATCTCGGCGGCGCGATCAACGGTGTTTCCGTCCAAGGACATCACCCCGTTGGGATCGTCGTAGATTTCAGGATGAATGGGATCGGTCTCCCGCGGGACGATGTGGCCAGGGGATGTCCCCTCGAGCTTGAGCCCTTCGCTCACCTGAAGCGCGTCTCTCAGCGCGCCCTCGAATTCGACCGCCTTGGCCTTGTATCCTGGAGTATCCGCGTTTGCGATATTGGAGCTGATCACGTTCTGGTTGAGTAGCCTCAAGTTCAGAGACGTGTTCAATGCCCCGATCGTCGAGTCAAAACCGCTCATTTTCTCCTCTCCTCGTCAGGGCGCCTGATGCCCCGACGGAAAACGCTTCAAGTAACGTGCCGCCTCATCCGATACGAATATTTCCGTCATTCCGCGCGTTCCGTTCCGCGCGGAAAACTTTCATCCAGGCAGGAATTGCCGGATCGGCGGAACCCGAGGCAATCCCTGCCCATCCATCCGATCAGAGATAAATCCCAACCTTTCGATAATCGGCGAGCTTGTTTCGCAGGGTACGGATCGATATTCCAAGCGCTCTTGCGGTGTGCGTCCGATTGCCCTGGTGATACTTGAGAGCCTCGATGATCACGCTGCGCTCGATATCATCCAGCGTTCGGCCCGGCGTCCAAGCCTGCGCCTCCTGCGCGGCCGGATCCGCTTCCATGGATTCCCCGGCCTCCCTTCTATCGACCACGATATCTCGGGCTTCGATCACTCCATCCAAGGCGGTGATCACGGCGCGTTCGACCACGTTCTCGAGCTCACGGATGTTGCCCGGCCAGGAATGGGAATTCATCAGGGAGACGGCCTCTTCGGAAATCGCTGAAATCGGTTTCATGTTCCGATCGGCATAGGTCCGCATGAAATGCTCGGCTAGCACGCGAACGTCGCCGATTCTCTCACGAAGAGGAGGCAAGGTCAGGTTCACCACGTTCAGCCGGTAAAACAAGTCTTCCCTGAACGAACCCTCTTTCACGCACTCGGTGAGGTTGCGGTTGGTCGTGGCGACGATCCTCACGTCGACCGGGATCGGCTTCCGCCCGCCGATGCGATCCACTTCGCCTTCCTGGATCACGCGAAGAAGCTTGGCCTGGAGGCGGATATCCATCTCGGAGATCTCGTCGAGGAGGATCGTTCCGCCGTTGGCGAACTCGAACTTCCCGGCCTTGCTGGTGACCGCTCCGGTGAACGCCCCTCTTTCGTATCCGAAGAGCTCGCTCTCGAGCAGGTTCTCCGGGATCGCGGCGCAGTTCAGCGCCACGAACGGGCGGGAGGCACGCGAGCTGTTCTCATGGATCAGGCTCGCCATCAGCTCCTTGCCCGTACCGCTTTCACCCTGAATCAGGACCGTCGCCTTGCTTTGCGCGACCGTCTTCGCCAGCTGTATCAGTTCACGCATCCTGCGATCCGTTGTGATGATCTCACTCATGAGTTGCCCTCCTTGGCTATTGCTCGTCGGTTCTCCAGCGCTTCCCGCGCCAGCTTTCTCCAAAAGTCGTCGGTTTGGCTCTCCGCCAGGCGCTTTAGGACCTCCAAAGCCTTTTGCTGCCCGGCCGCGTCACCGCTCCTTTCGAGCGCTCGCGCGTATTCGTACATCAAATGGTTTCCACCCAACCCCGCCTCGACCGCCCTCGAGTAGGCCTGGGCCGACTCGCCCCACTTGCCCTGCTTGGCGAGGATCTCGGCCTGGGCGCTCACCAGGAGCTCGATCGGGCGAATCTCGGGAACGCCCAGGATTTCCGGCAGGCTGACCTTTCGGTTTTTCTCGGCGGACTTCAGGTAGTTTTCGAGATTCCGGTAAATGACGAGGGCCGAACCCGCGTCACCGGCCTTTTCCTGCAGGCTCGCGACCCAATGATTGACCCGCGCCTGCTCCTCGGGGCTCTTGCCCTCTTCGCCGCTCGGAATCAGAAGCTGTGCCTTGAGCGCGTGAGAGAGCGCCAGAACCGGGTTGTTCGAGCGTTCCTCGATCAAGCCCAGGATGATCTCTCGCCCATACGAGTACGGAGACTCCTCGTCGACCTGCGCGAGCTTCTCGCGGATTTTCCTGGCCCCGCCATGCCCCTCGGATATCCAAAGGGCCTTGGCCTCGGTGAAGGCGCGCTCAGACGAAACCATCTTGGTCATCTCGGGATCCGCAGTGTCTCCAGCCGGTTGCCGCGCGCCTTGGCCATCCTTGAGCGCCTTCTGGTACTTGCTCGATAGTTGTTGAGCCATCTCGCCCAGCCCGAGGTCGGAAGCCACGCGAGACAATCGAAGCAGGTAATCGGGATCGATCAGCTCTCGGTTCTTGACCCGCGGTGGCACTGATGCAGCGCGATCCCTGTAGAACGAAAGCGCCTCGACCTTTTTTCCGGTGTCGAGCTTTTCGATGACCGCCAGCCTGAACATCGTCTCGAGCAGATCGCCCATGACCGGCCGCAGATCCGATCTGAATCCATTTCCCAGCTCCTCGATCGCGGCGGCGGTCGCCTTCTCCTTCAGGCCCATCATCGCGAGAGTGCGGACGCGGGAGAGAGCCCGGAGGTCCGAGTACTGATCGCCCATGATCTCTCCGTCCCCGGTGAATTGCGACGCCTCCCCGGCGAAGAATGCCTCGGCTGTCTCCGGCTTCATGCCCGCATGGTCCCCGCATGGCAGCAGGCGAAGCCGCGACAGCGTCACGCCCGGGCTGTAAGGATAACGATTGATGGTGTCGGTGAACCATTTGCGCGAAAGCTCGATCCCTTTCTCACCTCCCTGGCGCGCCATGAGCTCGCCCAAACGGAAGGTCGCGCGCCAACCCGAGGGATGAGCCGGGAAGTCAGCCAGGAAAGCCGTGAACCCTTCCACCGCCCGGTCATACTGCCCGAGCCAATACAAAGCCTCGGCCCGGTTCAGGTGGATGGATGGAAACGAGCCTGAGGGCTCCCGATAGCGCTCGAGCGCACGATAATAGGAAGCCAGAGCCTGGTCGTAGTCGCGCCTCTCCATATGCAGATCGCCCTGCCTGAGCGCTGCCTCCGCCTTCGAAGCGGCATCTGGCGCGTTCGCGACGACCCAATCGTACTCCTTCGAGGCCCGTTCGGTCTGTTTCAGCAGATAGAGCGCCTCGGCGGCCCCCAGGTGAAAGACCCAGGCCAGCCGGTGCCCGGAATGATGGTTGATGAGCCAATGAAAGCGCTCCAACGCCGCCAGGTGCGACTCCTGTTGCACTGAGCGCGCCGCCAGGTACATCGCCGAATGAAGCGCCGCCGGCGACTCCTTGGCGTCGACCAGAAGGGGCTCGAGCAGAGGCTCGGCCTTCTTCTCCAGGCCCAGCTTCATCATCGCGTTGGCCCGCAGAAACCGCATCTCATGCCGGTAGCCGGAAGCCGGTTCCTCCTTGTCGTAGAAATCCAGCGTCTTCAGCACGAGCGCGTGCTTGCCCTGGCGGTAGAGATCGAGCGCCAGCCGGACGAACTGAGCGTCCTTCGCGTTAGAACCAGGCTCGAGGTACTCGTACTCTTCATCAGGCTGGTGGACCGGGAACCAGCGCTTGAAGTCCACCTTCTGATGGATCGCCGTGAACGGAAGGAAGACATCGCTCTTCTCGCTCAGGGGCTCGCGGCAGAAGGCCCCGAAGTCATCCGCCTCCTGCCTCGCGCGTTCGCTCGCTATCCTCCGCGCCTTGCGCTCGCGCGC
>CAYNDM010000103.1:0-1335 GCA_964395265.1 uncultured Bacteriovoracaceae bacterium | reverse complement strand
GTTTGAGCATGTCGGCTTTGCGCCGCGCGACTTTGACCGCCTTGGCCTGCGCCGCCGTCGGCCCTTCCTTCATCCAGAAGTCGACGACGTACTGAGCGGGGTTTTTTTGCCGGTATTCGAAACTCTCCATTTTGGGGTTCGCCGGCGCTCCTTGGCCTTTCGCGAACTTCCACTTCCCGACGACTTTCAGGCCTCCGGTAACCTCCTCGATCGCCAACGAGCCGAGGCGGGCGTCGCTCTGGTCGCACTGGCGCCTGACCCACTCCTGCTCGCTCCCCAGGGGCGCGCCGAGGTCGGCCAGTCCGATGTCCTTGAAGAAGATCTCGAAACCATCCGAAGCGTTCTTGAAAGCGCTCTCCACTCCCTCGTCCAGCCTGAAGATCAGGCGGCTATGGGTCTTGTAGGTCTGAAGCTGGATGGGACTGCCGCCCCCGGCGGCATGGGCCGCGGGAACGCTCGAAGGCCCTGACAGGACAAGAGCGATCGCGAGTGTGAGAACTTGCTTCATCTTGGAGCTTCCTGCTCAAATCACCATCGGGAACGTCCTCATGACGAACTCGTGTTGCAAGTAAGAAGAAAGCAATCTCGGTGCCACATGTCCGGCCCAGGCTCCGCGGGCGCGAAGCCAATGAAGGCGCTAGGTAATTCGCACCTAGGCAGTGATCACCCCAGGCAACTAGAAGCTATAAAATTTTGACCCTCCGTCAGGAAACACAACGGTTTACGGCGACCGATTGACAGTTTAAGATCGCAGCATGTCCTTCACTCTTCGAGTTCAGACACTCACTGCGCTGCTGGTCGCGACCGCGTTTTTCAGCAGCGGATGCGGGATCCTCATCGGGAATGTCAAACCGGTATCGGAGAAGGCGGAAGACTACCAGGTTCTTGACCTGAGCAAAGGCAACTCGGATTGGATTCGACTGGACAGCCAACAGGACGATGCCGACAATCATGTCGGGGAAGAAGGCACCGCTCGATCGGACCTCGCCTATCAGTCCCAAAGAACAGCCTCGATCATTTCCTTGAATTCGGCTTGCCGCGAGAAGTTCAAATCCGAGAGCCACGACCTCAAGGAGTTCACGCATCAACTGCTGCTCGGGATCTCCGACGTCAAGAGCCGACAGCAGAAAGAGATCCAGATCAAGGGGAATCCAGCGCTGGACACGACGATCCAAGGCAAGATGGGCGACCAGCCCGTCAAGATCCGCGCGGTCGTGGTGAAAAACGACCGCTGCCTCTATGACTTGATGTATGTTGCCCGTCCGGATCAATTTGCCGAACAGGAGCAAGACTTTTCTCGCTTTGTCGAGTCCCTGCGCCTGCGATAGACTCGAA
>CAYNDM010000102.1:903-9412 GCA_964395265.1 uncultured Bacteriovoracaceae bacterium | reverse complement strand
ACTCAAAAGGGTTCGCCCCAACCCTGATTTGTAATCGAGATTGGGGCGAAGCGGATTGGGCCGCTCTTCAAGCGCTGCGGAGTTTCGGATCAGCCTCGACGCTTCATTTCGAGAGATGGGGCATCGAGCCTAGGTGTCTCAGCGGCGCGGGCGGTCTCCTTTATTTGCCACTGCCCAGTTTGCGAGTGAAGCCCACGCGAATCTCAGTCCAATTGTTATTCGTAGGGACTCCCGAGATCTCTTGGCGATCATCCAAACTCCCTTTGTCGCTGTTTGCGCTGATTTGCTGGACCTGTCCGTAGAAGCCCCATTTGCCAAATTGGCCTCCCGCCTTGAGATTCAAAACAGCCCCGCGGGCAGCCATTGGATCAGGGGAGTGAGGAATGTTTTGATAGGCTTCTGCGGTTGCGTAGTGGTTTTCTCCCAAGTACCTAACTTGGCCTCCGATGAAAACAGCGTTATTCCCGCTTTCGACTCTTTCGATGCTCTCGGGGCCTGTTTTCTGATCCAAGATAAAGTAGCCGACACCGACGGTTGGGCTGATGGTCAGTACATGTTTGTCACCCAGGATGCGAACGCCGGTTTCTGGTCCGGCGAACACAAATCCTGCCGACTCGGTCTGTTGATTCAGCGAGGATTTGAGAGCTCCCGAAGCGCCTGCGCCGACATACAGATCCATTCCTTTCCTACCTTCGCCGTTATCGTAGGCCACCAATCCGTCGATACCGCCGCTCACGCTGGTTGCGACGGCTGCCCCAGGGGTCGAGGGCGTTGAAACCACGTTGTAGGTACCGCGGATGTGGAGGTGTGAAATATTATTTTCCATGTCGTAGGGGTCATCCGGCTGGTCTCCGATTTCGACCGCGTAGTGATTCAGCGAAGTTTCAAAGCCTACGGTCGGTTCGAGTTGATGACTCGAGGCTTCGCTGCTGGCACCCAAACCGAGCGTGGTTTGCCAGTCTTTCATGTTGACGGGTTGCTTACGGAGCGGTTGGTTTCGAGGCATCTCGGACGATGCGTCTTGCGCATGTGCGGACAGGGTGATGAACATAGCTGCGGCGACCTGAACGGCGACCTGGACTTTCTTCTCGATTCGACTTTTCATGGGGTTCCTCTCCTTTTTAACTTTTGACAAATTGAATCAAAACCTCACCCTTCAGATCTCTCTCTCGTTCAGGGTGCGGATGCGCTAGGCAAATGCAGCCGCGTGCCGTGTTAAATTCTCAGCGTCGAATCGGGCATTTTTCTTGAGAGGTTGCAATGGATTCGAGAGGTTAAAAAAAGAGCGCTTTCGAATGATCAGAGCGCCCGAACCAAATGCGGCCGTGCAACTGTCTAGAATTTGGTCAATTCGTAGGCAACCCTCGGGTGAGGATTCTTGATGGAGCGTGCCGTTCGCCGCCAATTTGCCGGGGGCGCGAACGCGAATGCCGCGAGACTCGCATGTATGGAAAATTCTGGGAACATTCGTTCTGGAGGCGACGAAAATGCGGGCTGGATTGTCGCGATCGGAGAAGCCTGGGTCGGACCATTGACCGTATCCGAGATCTTCGAGAAGCTCGATCTGGGAGAAATCACTTGGGCTCATTTCGCATGGAAAGAAGGGGAGCCTGGGTGGAGGCGTTTGAGCGATATCGAGAGTTTTCAAACAGGGGTCCCCAAGGCGCCTTCACAGGATCTTCTCGAGCAGGTCAAAGAAATCACGCGAAACCCGGCCAAGCAAACCCCGCCCCCTCCGCCTCAGCAGGTGGAGCGCAACTGGTTCCTTTATTACAACGACACCCAGTTTGGTCCTTTCTCTCGCGAAGAGATGGGGCGTTACATCGCGATCGGGAAGATCCACGGCAAGGTTCACGCGTGGAAAGACGGGATGGAGAATTGGGAGCGGCTGGAAAGTATCCGTGAGTTCGCATCCGACCTGGCTGAGGCTGCGGCCAAGAACCGCGAAATCAAGTCCGCGGCTCGAAAGCCTCCCGCCCGCTTGGAAGTGCGCGAGCAACGGGATGCTCCGAGGCGCCCTCTGGTCGCCAAGATCTTCCTGACCAGCGAAGAGACGGTCATCACCGGCGTCTGTCGCGACATCAGCGTGGGCGGGATGCAGGTGCTCACGGATTTCGTGCCTGGCAAGCCGGGCACCCGGGTGAAAATGAACGTGAGCCCGTCGAGCGGCGAGCTGGGTGGTCACATCGAGCCGTTCGTGGCCGAAGGCGTGGTCGTCAGAATCCTGGAAGACGGAAGAGGCTTCAGCTTCCGCTTCGAGAAACTTCCTCCTAGCGCGCGCAAGGCGATCGAGGACTACATTGCCTCTCAAGACTAGCGGTCGGCAGCTTCATGGAGTGCTTCAGCCTCGCGGCTTCCCTGGCCTGCCAGAGGGGTGGGTTACCGATTGGGAGACCTTCGCCGCTTCCGACGGGAAGCTCCAGCTTTTCGGTGCTCTTCATCATGTCGAGCCCTGGACGGCGGAGAAGAAGGGACATCGAGCCCTTTTGGTTTTGCATGGGTTCGGCGAGCATGGAGGCCGTTACCTTCATTTCCCGCATTTTTTGCAGGGGCACGTGGGCACGGTCTATTTCCCGGAGCTGCGCGGGCATGGCCGATCCGAGGGGCTGCGCGGGCATATCGCCGACTTCGATCTCTTCGTGAAAGATGCCGCTTTCCTGATCCGGAGGCTGGACGAGAAGCTGAAGGAGCGTTTCAAGAAGTCCGAGATCCACATCCTGGGACATAGCATGGGCGGGCACATCGCGCTCCGTGCCGTTTTCCAGGATCCTGAGCTCCCGTTGCGCTCGGTGACCATTTCAGCTCCGTTTTTGGGGGTGAAGGGCCGCGTTCCGGTGAGCAAACGCTTGGCCGCGTATGTCCTGTCGAATACGTGGGGCACATTGCAAATCCCTACCGGTATGGACGTCGAAGGCTTGTCTCGCGACCCTGAGGTCGTGGAGAATTACCGCAACGACCGCTTGAACCATTCGAAGATGACGCCCAGGTTCTATACGAGCATGGTTCGTGCTTGGAACGATACGCTCAAACGCGAGTCGGGGATCCACTATCCCATTCAGTTCCTCGTGCCGCAGGCCGATCGGGTGGTCGACGCTGACCGAGCGATCTCCTTTTTCAAGAGGCTGAAGCATCGAGACAAACGACTCAAGACCTATCCCGACTTCTTTCACGAGCCGTTCAATGAGCGCGAGAAGGAGCAGGCCTTCGCGGACCTCATCTCTTGGATCGACGCCCACGGCGAGGAGGCTTTCGAGGCTCCTCAGCTGAAATCGGAGGAAAGGAAATGACGGCTGAGCTTCAGGCTCTGGTCAAATTGATGCGCGAGCGCAGCTATCGCGAAGGGGACTTCACGCTGGCGTCCGGAAAGAAAAGTCCGTTCTATATCGATTTGAAGCCCACGACGCTGCACCCGGAAGGAGCGTATCTCATCGGACGCCTAGCGGTGGCGCTGATCCAGGACCAAGGATTGGAGATCGAGGGTGTGGGCGGGCTGACGCTCGGCGCGGATCCTCTGGCGACTGCCGTGTCTCTTGCTTCGCGCGAGAGCGGCCTGAATTGGCCGGCGTTCATCGTTCGCAAAGAGCCTAAAGGCCATGGAACCGGCAGGTATATCGAAGGGATCGAGAACCTGCGGCCCGGCGCCCGGCTGCTCGTGCTCGAGGACGTGGTCACCACGGGGGGTTCGAGCCTCAAGGCCATCGATCGGCTGCGTGAGGCCGGGTTCGATCCGCAGGCCGTGCTGACGGTGGTCGATCGAGAGCAGGGTGGGGCAGCGGCGTTCGCCGACGCTGGGGTGAAGTTTTACTCGCTTTTGACCCTCAAGGAAGTCCAGCAGGCGAAGTGATCCCCGCCTGAGCGAGTCGCGGGCTCCTTCGCGAACACAGAACGATCCGAGAATTAAAGGACGGTGTCTCGCCCGAAAAAGAGATCGTCTCTCTCTGGGTAATCGACCGTGTAATGGAGACCGCGGCTTTCGCGGCGCTGAGTGGCGCACTGAACGATCAGGTCCGCCACGGTGAGCAGGTTGCGAAGCTCGATCAGGTCCCGAGTCAGGATGAAGTTCCAATAGTAGGCGTTCACTTCGGCTTTCAGGATCTCGATCCGCCGACGGGCCCGCTCCAACCTGCGATTGGAGCGCACGATGCCCACGTAGTTCCACATGAGGCTGCGGATCTCCAGCCAGTTCGCGGCGATGTCGACCTGCTCTTCGATCGGGACCGCGTGTCCCGAGTTCCACTCGGGCAAGGATGGCGGAAGCTCCCGAGGGCCGAGTTTTCTGTCGATCGTCGCTGCCGCGTGCTCGACGGCTCTTTCGGCGAAGACGACTGCCTCGAGCAGCGAATTGCTGGCCAGTCGGTTCGCTCCGTGCAGGCCCGTGCAAGCTACTTCTCCGACCGCGTACAGGCCTTCGATGTTGGTCTGAGAATTGAGGTCGACGAGAACCCCGCCGCACATATAGTGCGCCGCGGGGACTACCGGGATCGGCGATCGGGTCATGTCGATCCCATGCTTCAAGCAGATGTCATCGATATTCGGGAACCGTCTTTGCGCTTCCTTCCGGGTCAGATGGGTGGCGTCCAGCAGGACGTGCTTGTCGCCTGTGCGCTTCATTTCCATGTCGATGGCGCGAGCCACGACGTCCCTCGGGGCGAGGGACGCCATCGGATGGTACCGGCTCATGAACTCTTCACCGCCGACGGTTTTCAGCACTGCGCCTTCGCCGCGCAGAGCTTCGGAGATCAGAAAGGTCCGAGCTCCTGGATGATAGAGGCAGGTCGGGTGAAACTGCATGAACTCCAGATTCGCCACGTGCGCGCCGGCGCGAAACGCCATGGCGATCCCGTCGCCGGTGGAGACGTCGGGATTCGAGGTATAAAGATAGACTTTGCCCGCTCCTCCGGTCGCCAAAACCGTGACGTCGGCGCCGAGGGCGATGATCTTCCCGCTTTGAGTGTCAAGAACGTAGGCGCCCAGGCAGCGCCCCGGCTTTCGCCAGCGCTTGAGCAGCTTGCCCTCCGTGATCAGGTCGATCGCGACGTGGTCACGGAGCACATGGATCTTCGGATGCCTCTCGATTTGCTCGAGAAGCGCCTTTTCGATGGCCCAGCCGGTCAGATCGTCGGCGTGGAGAATTCGACGCTGGCCGTGGCCGCCTTCGCGATGAAGGTCGAAATCGGGGGGCATGGAGCCTGAAGGGAGGTTCGACGCGCGGGTGAATTGCACGCCCAGCTCGATCAGCTCGCGCACGCGGGCAGGTCCCTCGCGGACGCAGACCTCGACGACATTCTTATGACAGAGCCCGGCTCCGGCGTTCAATGTGTCCTTGGCGTGCTCTTCGAAGCTGTCGTTCTCGGACCAAACCGAAGCGATGCCCCCTTGGGCGTATCGGGTGGATCCCTCGGCGGGATCGCATTTGCAGACGAGCGTGACTTGAAAGCCTTTGCGGGCGAACTTGATCGCCGAGCTGAGCCCCGCGATCCCCGTGCCCAAAATCAAGGCTGTGTGCTCTGAACCGGCCATGCTACACTTTCTCTCTGGGGGCGGTATAGCATGTACGCCAGAAAGAGTCACGGATGGCTCGCTTCACCATGGCTATGGACGGTCTTGCTCGGATTGCCGATACTCGGCGGTCTGGTGACGGGCGCATACGTCGGCACCCGCGCTACCACCGCTGACCAGGAAACCCTCAAAGGGGCCCATTCGGAGCATGTCCGGGTCCTTTCTCAGGCGTACCTCAATCAGTTCTGGGATTCGGTGGAACTGATTCGGAATCAGGTCTTCTATCTGCATTACTTCACTCAGCAGAATCCCGGCCGCGCGCCCTATCTGGGAAAGATCCTTCACTGGTCGGAGATCGAGATCGAGGACGGGCAGCTCAAAAGGATGCGCCGAAGCTTCAAGAGCCGGTCCTTGCCTCCGAGCGCCTCGGCGGCTTTCAGCCTCAGCAGCGCGGAGCGCTCTTTCGACGACGCCTATTTTCAGATGCTGAGAGAGAGACTGCCGTTGAAGGACCTGCATAAGGATCGAGTCGGGATCGCCCATATCCAAAAGAGCCTTCAGGGGACTGGAAGCTGGCTGGCGCTGGGCTTTCCGCTTCCCGGTTCGGATTCCACTTTGCTGGTTTCGTTGGTGGAGTCCGGTGAGATCTTCCGTGGGTACCGACGGCAGCGCAAGCTCAGGGGAGCAGAGGACTCGAGCCGTGCATTCATCGTCAACAGCGACGGTCTCGTTCTTGCCCACACGCACGAAAGCTACGTGAACGCCGACTTCAGCGCGGCTCCGGTGTTCGGCGACCTGGTTCAGCCGTTTTTCTCGCAAAAGGTCCCGTTCACCCAAGCTGAGTCACGATCCATCGATCAACTGCCCGTCGTCGCGGCCGTCGCACGCCCTGGAGGACTGCCTCTCGCGATCGTCACCGAAAGGATCCTCCCGCCGAGCGAGTCGATCATCGAAGCGGCCCTGGTGAGCTTGCCGCTTCCCGGTTTGGGCTTTCTCTTTTGGACGGGCGCCCTGGTGTTCGTCATCGTCTGGGCGATGAGACGGGCTTCCGAGCTGAAACAAGAGGCGAGGCTGGAGCAGGATCTTTACCCCTCGCTCTGGAGCGGGACCTCTTCATTTTCTGGGCCTGTTCAAAAGTCCGAGTCCGCTCAAAAGCCGCGAACGAGCCTGACGCAGTTCTCTCCGGCCGATCTGGGCCCTGCGCGCGTCGCGCCCTCTCCCGCGCGCCCGGTCGAGTCGGTCGAGGTCATGCCGGTGGCCGCGAGCGAGGTGCGCGAGATCCAGAATGCCGTGGGCCAGCGCTTCGACGTCGCCGAGCGCGTGAAGCAGATCCGGGCGGAGTTGCGGTCTTCGCGCGAGGCGCTTCGGTCCTCCGCAGAGGAAAAAACGCTCGTCGAGAAATTCGAGGCCGATGTGGCCCGGCTCAGGGATGCCGGCTCCGTGGCTTCCCGCTTGGCCGAGGCGGCGAGTCGATTGAGCGCCAGCCCCACGCTCTACTTCGGATTCCACGAAGGACTGAAGGCCGCGATTCTCCATGCCACCTCCGGATTCCCAGCTGCCAAGGCTCCTGCCGGGATGTCCTTTCCGCTGAATCTGGAGGCAATGCGGAGAATCGAGTCGGCCGCGCAGACGTCGGACGCTCCCGTTTCCCTTTCGGCTTATGAGCCTCTGGCCAAGCTGATGTTGGCGCGCCTTGGGGTCGCGCATTTCGAAGCTTGGGTATTGACCGGATACAGCGATTTGGGGAGACTGGCCCGGAAGCCGCGAGTGCTGGGCGTGCTGGTCATCCTCCAGTCCGGGGTTGAAAGCGTTGCCAGGCACGAATCGCTGTGTAGGATGATGCGCGCCTCCGGTCTGAAATATGAAACAACGCTTAGGAGCCCCTAGTCGAAGCCGCTTCTTGAGACCCTCGCCGGGCCACCAGCCCGAGTGGATCCCCAGGGTGGTAGCCGAATGCAGCGCACGCGCGCTCCATCAGAATTTCGCCGCGATTCGCGAGCAGATCCCGCATCAGATGCTCATGCCCATGATCAAGGCGGACGCTTACGGCCATGGGGCGGAGTGGGTGGCTCGGCAGCTTGAGGGTCTCGACGGGCTTTATGGGTTCGGCGTGGCTTCGTTGGAGGAGGGCGCCGAAGTCCGCAAAGCGCTTGGGCCGCGGGGTCGCGCTGTCCGGAGCGTGGTTTGGTCGGGCGCCGTGCCGTGGTGCGCGGCGAAGGGGCACTATAGCGAGCGCTACCATCTCACGCCGGTGATCGCGAGCGACCAAGATTGGAAGAGATTCTGTGCCGAGGGGTGGCCCGAGCGCATTCGCTACGAGCTGAAGTTCAACACCGGCATGAATCGCCTGGGCATGAGCTTCGACTCCGTGCGCGCGGTCATCAAAGATTTGAAGGACAAGCCTTCAGGATGGCATCCGGCAGGCGTATTGACCCATTTGGCGATGAGCGAGGCGCCCGACGAGCCACTGAGCAGGCTCCAGAAAGAAAGGTTCATCGCCATTCGCTCCCAGTTCGCGGCGGCGTTTCCTTCGACGGTCTTTCACCTGGCCAATAGCGGCGCGATCTGGAACCACAAGTATTGGAGTCTTCGGGACCTTTCGGATGTCGCGCGTCCGGGGCTGTCGCTCTACGGAGTCCCTCCCTGGCCTGGTGCGCCCGCGCGAGGAACCGTCCCCGTCATGACTCTCAAAGCGCAGGTGATCTCGCTTCGAATGTTGAAGCCGGGCGAGGGAATCGGATACAGCCAGACGTTCAAAGTGCCCAAGAAGGCGGGAACACCGCCGGTTCGCGCGGCGATCCTCGCTGCCGGCTACGCCGATGGGGTTCATCGTCGGTTCAGCAATCAGGGGTACGCATGGCTGAACGGCAGGGAAACCCGATTCATCGGCACCGGCGTCTGTTCCTTCGATGAGCTGATCACTTTCACGCGGGTGGGGGACAAGGATGAATGGTTCTATAGCGGCGTCTTGAGTTGCGGGGATTTTTACTCAGTGACCGCCCGCTGTGAC
>CAYNDM010000102.1:0-893 GCA_964395265.1 uncultured Bacteriovoracaceae bacterium | reverse complement strand
CATCGGCAACGTCAGCATGGATCTTTCGGCTGTGCGGGCATTTCGTGAGACCCAGGTAGGGGATATGGTCGAGCTGCTTGGCCCGAACGTCGAGCCTTGGAGCCAGGCCAAGGTGGCGGGCACCATTCCTTACGAACTCATGACGTCGGTGTCGCGACGCGTAGAGAGAAGCTATGTCTAGTTCGCATTTGGATACCTCGATCCGGTTGGTTGATATTCACAAGAGCTTTCGTGGGGGTCGCGAGGAAATCCTCAAGGGAGTCTCGCTCGAGTTCCCTGCCGGAAAGCTGACGTACATCCTGGGTTCCTCAGGAGCCGGAAAATCGGTGACTCTGAAGCATATCCTCGGGCTTCTTCAGCCGGACTCCGGCGAGGTCTGGGTCGCCGGTAAGAATATTTCGCAGCTGCGAGGCAGAGAGCTGTCCGAGCACCGCACTCTTTTCGGGATGCTTTTCCAGAACTCGGCGCTCTTCGATGACATGACCGTGTATGAGAACGTCGCGTTCCCTCTGTACGAGCACACCCGCCTGAGCGAAGAGGAGATCCGGCACAAGGTCGAGCGCAGCCTGGCGAGCCTGGGCATGCCGACCGGGCATGACAAGTATCCCAACGAGCTTTCGGGCGGGATGAAAAAGCGAGTGGGGCTAGCCCGGGCGATCATCCGGGAGCCCAAGATCCTTCTTTACGATGAGCCGACCACCGGCTTGGACCCTGTGACTCGAACCACGGTCGATGAGTTGATCGAAACGTTGAAGCGGGAGCTGAAGCTGACCTCGATTGTGATCAGTCATGATATCCCTTCCGCCATTCTGCTCGCCGATCACATCGCGTTTCTTCATCAAGGAAAAGTCGTTTTCTGGGGAACCCCGGCAGAATTCAGGAAAGCAGATCAC
>CAYNDM010000101.1:4896-9453 GCA_964395265.1 uncultured Bacteriovoracaceae bacterium | reverse complement strand
CCTTCGACGCTTCCCGGCATCGCCGCATGAACCACGCACCTGACATCCGGCTTGGCGATCCCCATGCCAAACGCCACGGTGGCCACCACGACTTCGATGCGTCCGGAGAGAAACTCCCGCTGAACTCGTTCGCGATCATCCGGAAGCATCCCCGCGTGGTAGAAGGCCGATCGAAACTCCGCCTTCAACTCACCCGCCAGAGACTCAGCTTTCTTGCGTGTCGGAGCATAAACGATCGCCGGCCGGAGCTCTTTGCGCGAAAGGATCTGCACCACCGCGTCGTCGCGTTCGTCCGGGGAGCATTCTAGGACTTCGATCGCGAGGTTCGATCGCCAAAACCCGTGGATGAAGCGCAGCTCGTCCTCAAGCCTGAGCTGTTCGACGATATCGCTCTGGACCTCCGGCGTAGCAGTCGCCGTGAGTGCGATCACCGGCGCAGGACGAAACTCCCGGATCCTCTCTCCGAGCAAGCGATAGTCGGGCCTGAAGTCATGCCCCCACTGAGAAATGCAATGAGCTTCGTCTACGGCGATCAGGCAGGGCTTTCGCTTCAAAAGCATCGCGGGAAAACCAGCAACCGCGAAACGCTCGGGGGCCACGAAAAGAAAATCCAGCTCACCACTCAGATACCGGGCGCAGACCCTACGCGAGGCTTCGCGCTCCATGCCGCTGAAGAGTCCCTCCGCCCTGAATCCCTGTCGCTTCAGGCGAGTCACCTGATCGCTGATCAGGGCGATCAGAGGGCTAATCACCAACGTCGTGCCGCCGCGGGCGACACCCGACAACTGATAGCACAATGACTTTCCCGCGCCGGTAGGCATCACCACCAGAACATCCCTTCCGTCTATCACGGCGCGACAAACATCCGCCTGATGTGGGCGAAACGCGCGTATGCCAAATCGACTTCTGAGGATCTCTTCCAGCATGGATACGACACCTTAGCCGATCCCGAAGGAAATGCCAAAAAACTGCGATGTGTCCGGATTTTGGCGCTCCTCCGGCAGACTCCAGCTCCCCAAGCAAACAGCCGATCTGAAGTAGAATGCGAGCAGAAAGGCTTCTTCGATCCCGCGCTTTACCCGTATTGATCCTTCTATCCGCCGTCTCGCTGCCTGAGGCACTGGCGAATGGCGTCATTCTCTTGGATACCTCCAGCTTCCTTCGCTCCTCAAGTCAGCGCCCCACGAACAGCTCGTCCCTGCGCCTTGGAACGCAGCTCGAATCCCAAAGGAGCGATTTCGCAACCCGCGCCGATCTCAGGGTAGATCTGGCGACCTCGAGCCTCTCTTCGATCACATTCGAAGCGAAGGAACTTTACCTGAAATACCAACTCAGTTCTTCTAACCACGAGCTTTGGATTGGGCGCAAGCTCGAGCGCTGGAGCGAAGCCGATGAGTACTGGAAACTCGGGCTCTGGAGCCCACGCTATTCCTGGGACCCTCTGCACCCGGAGCAAGTGGGATCGACTGGCCTGGGATACAACTACCAACACTCGCTTCTTCATGCCCGTGCGGCAGTCTCACCCATCTCCATTCCCGAAAGGGGTGCTCAGCTTTCAAGCGAAGACGGGAGGCTGACCTCCACTTCGCCGCTCTGGGTCCCCCCTTACGAAGCCGTTCGGATCCAGAACCAGCAGCTGGCGATGCATTACCAGCTTGCGCTCCCATCGACCTCAGAGCTTCTATTGAATCCCAGCCTGTCCGGATCCTTCCGCCTCGGTGGCGATCTCCCCTCATGGGCCTCGCTAGGTTACGCCTACCAACCCATGTCGCAAGCCGACATCGCCGTGGAGTCCAGGATTCAGCTTCCGGATACGCGAACTCTCTACGCCACTCTTCACCCGCAGTTTCCCTACCATCACCTGGCTTCGATCGAAGCAGGCCATGGAATTGGCAGGGCGAAGTTCTGGGGCTCGCTGACCAGAGAAATCCCCGTGCGAGGGAGCATCCCCGAAAGTTGGATGAGATCTCCCATCGGGCCAGCATGGCTGGCGAGCGTCGGAGGGGAGTACGCTTTTGCACGTAAGGCGCATTTCGCCGCGTCGTACCTTCGCGTGATCGAGCATTCTCAAGGAGGCCCCACGCCCGACTTCGAGCTGAACCTTCCCTCGCGATTTCTGGTGAAAAACGGGGTGAAGCTTACCGGAGAGACGCCATTGAGCGATCGCATTCACGCCAATGTAGGGCTGATCATCGACTTCGAAGAAGAAGCTTCTCTTTGCTCCGTCGACGTGCGGTACCGGCACCCCGCCCATTGGCAGGTGGGTTTGGGGGCGGATCTGATCTCCAGCCCCGATCAAAATGGCGCTCGGGGGCAGTTCCGCGGCAACGATAGCATCAGGTGGACTCGCGCCTATGTCTTCTAGGTCGCGCTCCCCTTTACTCACGATCGCGTTGCTCAGCTCTCTCTTAGGGGCCTGCGGCGTCATGGGCGATCGGGCGGACGAGGCACGATTCCTCGAGATTGCCTCGAGCTCCGCAGGCTGCCTGAATAGCTCGAACGTCCAAGTCGACGACTTTCTCAGCGGCAAGGTCACGAAAGAAGCCTGGTCCGCGCCATTTCAATGCGCGGAAAGCAGCTTGGCGCTGTTTCTCAAATATGTCAGGAGCAGTTCCCATGAGGGTTACTCAATCGAGGATATCCACGCGTTGGTGAACGGCATCTTGGTCACCGATGAGCCTGTCTCCGTCTCCACCTTAAGCCAGCTATTCAAGCTTAAGGCCACTCTGATCGGCGGGTCGGCCCAATTCGTGACACGCGAGGAAGCTGAAAAAACCCTCCGGGTCATCCGAACCGTCAAGGACGCCACGACCGCTCTCATTCCCCATCTCAGAAAATCGCCTCCCTCGCAGGAGAGGGCTCGTCAGCTGATCAAAGCCTTCGAAACAGCTGGCTTGGAGGTTCTTGGTTCGCTGGGAGAGCCTGGTCAGCAATCCTTGGATCGCGAAGCTCTGGTTGAAATCGCATCGTTCGCTTTTCGGTATGTGAAACTCGAGCTCACTGCCCCTCAACTCGTCGAACTTCTGTTGGCTGCGAAAGCGCTCCTGCTGGCAGGTGATCCGAACCTCATCGAGGGAGCGTCCACCCATGAGCTCCTGCGCACGCTCTCGCCGCTACTTGGCGTCGTCCAGGCAGCCATCGAGATCTCCGAGTCTTCATTGAAGCCGGATCGCGTTTCGCTCGCGCTGCTGACGCTTGCCCAATCCACCGTCCATCCGCTGCAGAACGCCATCAATAAGCATGGAGGAGCTCTCCCCTTGGAGCGCATCGACAGAATCGTGGACGGAGTTCCGGAGACATGGCTTCGCCTTCGAAAGAGCACCCTGAAAGGCGTCATGCGGGTGCTCAGCGACCGGGTTTTGCGATCGTCCGCTCCTGGGACGCTGGGCTCGAGCGCTCTAGAGCGTCTTTTGGAAAGCATGAGCCAGTGGAGCAAAAGCGCGCATCATCTCAATCAGCTTGCAATGCTCACCGACCTTCCCGCTTCGGGTTTCGAGCTCGAGAAGTTCGAGGACATGACGCTTCGGTACTCGCAGACCGTGGGCGCCGAGGATCGCCCATCGCTGCAACGGGTGATTTCCCTGGCCCGTGACTTTCATCCGATGTATCCCCCGGATTCGCACGCGATCGACTTTTCTTCCGACCTGAAGCTCAGCCATGCTCAGCTCAGTCAGCTGAATTGGATTACTCTGGCTTCGGATCTGCTCATCAGCGCTTACGCCAGCCCCGCCGCCTCGCCTAGCCTGACCAAAGCCGATCTAGGAGGTCTGTTCACAGATCTCCATGACCTCGTCAAAGAGCTTGAGATGCTCGATCCCGACATTCCTCAGCTTCACGAAAGGCGATTTCGCGAGGGAGACCTCTTTACGCTTGGATCCGACGGCGACGGCCGATTGAATCGAAACGAGCTCAGCTACCTGATCGCTTACCTTCTTTCGATCGGAGAGCGCGCCATGCTGGTTCGAAGCGACGTCGAGCCGGTTTGCACTGAATCCAGCGGCCTGGATCCGATCGGATGGGATTGGATGGAGGCCGAATGCTTCCGCACCCAGTACTTCACTCGGGTCCCTGAGTACTGGCTCTACGCCCCTGGCCTCTTGGAGCACTTTCTTTCTCTCCCCGAAGGGCTCCGCAAGCAGCTCGAGACCCATATGGAGAATGGCGCACGACTTCAAGGGCGATCTGACTTGCCGATCGGGTCCTATGACACTCAATCGTTTGTCGGCGTCGTCCACTACGTCGAGTCGCTCTACGTGCGATTCGATGCCGATCGTGACGGAATTTTGAATGTCCCCGAGCTGCTCGAGGCGTTCCCGGTATTCCAGCACACGATTGCCGAGGTCGGTAAACTCGACCCCGGCGATCGCGATCTACTGGAAGCTGTCTTCACCTACATCGTCGCCAAGGGAAAACCTCCGGCCGACAACTTGCTCGGCAAAGCCGATCTTCTTCGTTGGAAATTATCCAAGAAGAGCTGGAAAATCTCCGCCACCCGATCCGACGTTTACAAAGTCGTATCGTTCTTCAATAGCTTCGAGTAGGCGCCTTATTGGAAGG
>CAYNDM010000101.1:0-4886 GCA_964395265.1 uncultured Bacteriovoracaceae bacterium | reverse complement strand
GTCCCGTCTGAGACTTTCATCATCGACTGCACACCCTGTCTGCGAAGCGCCGCTTCATCGAGCTTCGCGTCATCGGCCAAGACGACCCGGAGACGGGTCTTGGCGATCGATTGCAGGTCGCGAACGTTCTGAGATCCCCCTAGCGCCACGATCAATGCCTCGCGATCCAGAGTGAGGCCTACAGCGTAGTCACCGTTCACGGACGCGGAGACTCCCTGAGTCGCTGCTTGGCTCATTGGAGCCTGAGCTGAAGCCGTTACCGTAGCCGAAACATCGGCTGCTCCGGATCTCAGGAACTCCTCCATCTCGGTCTTGAGATTTTCGGAGCGAGGCCCGAAGATCGCCTGAAAACCATTTCCAACAACAACGACACCGCTTGCGCCCAAGGCCTTCAAGCGATCCTGATTCACCTGTGCGCTGTTCCTCACGCCCACGCGAAGCCGAGTGATGCAGGCATCGAGGCTCCTGATGTTCCCGGCCCCTCCGAAGGCGATCACCAGTTCGCGGCCCATGCTGGGTGCGTCACTCGTTCCAGCCGCGATCGTCGCAGTCGTTTCCGTTTCACGCCCAGGCGTCTTCAGGTCGAACTTCTGGATCACGTACTTGAACGTCACATAGTACACAGCCGCGTAAACCGGGCCGAGCACCATCACGAGCCACGGCTTGGTCGCCATGACGAAGAACAACGCAAAGTCGATCGCGCCGTGAGAGAAAGTGTACCCCAGCTTCCCGCCCAGGACGTACATAATGACGAACGAAAAGCCCGCCAAAAGAGCGTGGATCCCATAGAGCAACGGAGCCACGAAGAGGAATGCGAATTCGATGGGCTCGGTGATCCCCGTCAAGAACGAGGTGAACGCTGCCGAAATCATGATCGAACCGACGCGCGCCTTGTTCTCGGGCTTCGCCGTCTGCCAAATCGCGAGCGCCGCTGCGGGCAGACCCCACATCTTGAACAGATAGCCCCCACCCAGGTTCCCGGCAGTCGGGTCTCCAGCGAAAAAGCGAGTCAACTCTCCACGGACCGTCTCGCCGGTCGAGGTCACGAACTCCCCTACCTGGAAGAAGAAGGGGACGTTCCAGATATGGTGCAAACCGAACGGAATCAGGGAACGTTCAACAATCCCATAGAGAAAGACCGAGAACGTCGGCTGGCCCTCGGCCGCGAAATGGGAGAACGCGTCGATGCCGCTCTGCACCGGTGGCCAGCCCATGCCAAGAAGCACGGCCAGCCCGATCGAAGCGAACGCCGTCACGATCGGAACGAAGCGCTTCCCAGCGAAGAACCCCAGATACTGAGGAAGCTGGATCTTATAGAAGCGGTTGAAAAGCGCCGCCGAGAGAAGGCCTACCAGGATCCCACCGAAAATCCCGGTATCGATGGCCTTGATTCCCATAACTGTCTTGGTCTCCAAGCCAAAGAGAGGCGCCACGACGCCCATGGTTCCCAAGAGCACGACATAGCCGACGATGGCCGCGATGGCCGCCACTCCGTCGTTCCCTGCCAGCCCGATGGCCACGCCGATCGCGAATATCAGGGGAAGGTTGGCGAAAATCGGCTCGCCAGCGTTCTTCATGATTTCAAAGAGGGTCACTAGCCACTGCGAGTCGATTTGGATCGCTCCGCGGGACATCCCCGAAAGTGTCGCGCCCCCGATCCCCAGCAAAATGCCTGCTACCGGAAGGATGGCGACGGGAAGCATCACCGCCTTGCCGATTTTCTGTAAAAGCTCGAACGCCTGTCCTGTACGAGTCATAGGAACACTCCTTATTCCGCCAAGAGTGGGGCCACGAGAGCCCTAACCTCCTGAGCGGTTTCCTTTTCTAGCGCTGCTTGCGCGATCGCCCGACAATCCGCTTTTGTGAGAGAGCGGATCTGAGCCTTGATTCCTGGGATGGAGGGGACGCTTACACTGAGCTCGTCCACGCCCAATCCCAAAAGCACGGGGACTGCAGCGGCCTCGCTCGCGATGCCGCCACAGACCCCAACCCATTTTCCGTGCTGATGAGCAGCCCGGACTGTCATATCGATCAAACGCAATACCGCCGGATCGAGGCCGTCGACTTGAGAAGCAAGCTTCGGGTG
This sequence comes from uncultured Bacteriovoracaceae bacterium, assembly GCA_964395265.1. GTDB lineage: Bacteria > Bdellovibrionota > UBA1018 > UBA1018 > UBA1018 > CAYNDM01. The sequence goes on along the minus strand of CAYNDM010000101.1, from coordinate 2,800 downwards.
CCCTCGATCCATGGCCAGCGTGTACTGAGTCAGGTCGTTAGTACCAATCGAGAAAAAATCCACGTGAGGCGCAAACCGGTCAGCCAACACCGCAGTGGACGGTACTTCCACCATGATTCCCACTCCCGTAGGAGCGACGCCCATGGCTTTGGATTCTTCGTGAACGATCGCCTTTGCTTCCTTCAATTCGGATATCGTCGCGATCATGGGGAACATGATCAGAACCCTTCCGGAAGGAGCAGCCCTCAGGACCGCACGAATCTGGGTGCGCAGAATATCTGGCCGGTTCAACCCGACCCGAATGCCACGCTCTCCCAAAAATGGATTCTCTTCTTTGGGGATGGGCAGATAAGCCAGTGGCTTGTCCCCTCCCACATCCAAGGTCCGGATCACCAGAGGACGCTCGCGTCCCAGGATCCGCGCGACCTGGTCATAAGTCTGGAATTGTTCTTCTTCGGTCGGCGAGCTCGCGCGCTCGAGAAAAAGGAATTCAGAACGAAGCAACCCGACGCCTTCGGCACCCAAGGTGACGGCGCGATCCGCCTCAGCTACGCCTCCGATGTTGGCGGCCACTTCGACTCGGTGGCCATCGCGAGTAACTGCTGGCTCCAAGGTATGAGCCAAGTCCTCTTTCCGTCTGATCGCCTGACGCTCCTGAAGCGAATGGATCCGAGCGATCTCCTCGGTCGAGGGATTGAGTCGCAAGCTCCCCTGGGTCCCATCCAGGATGACTGGCGTGCCGTTGGCGATCTCCAAGGCCTTGGCGTCGATCCCGGCAAGCGCCGGAATCCCGAGAGACCGGGCCAGGATCGCGACGTGCGAAGTCGCTCCCCCAGCGACGGTGCAGAAGCCAAGGACTTTCGCACGATCCAACGTGGCGGTGTCCGATGGGGTCAGGTCGGCGGCGATGAGGATCGCGTTCAGGGGAGGATCGATGGACTTCTCTTCGTTTTGCCCCGTCAGGAGCCGAAGCACGCGTTGCCCTACGTCCCGCACATCGTTAGCACGGGCCGCGAGAAGCTCGTTCTTCAGTCCGGCCAGGTGGCCCGCTTGGGTTTTGATCGCCTCTTTCCAGGCAAATGCCGCGGATTTTCCCTGACTGATCAGACTGCTGACCATGGACAAGAGATCCGGATCCGAGAGAATCTCCTGATGGGCCGCGAAGATCGCTGCCTTGGAGGAGTCCGACTGGCCCTGCAATCGCCTTTGCAAGGCATCCAGTTGGGCGCTGGCTTGTTCCAAGGCCCGATCCAATGAACGGCGCTCTTCCTGGGCGTCATCCGCGAGTTCGGTGGTTTCGATTTCGCTGTGCTTGACCTGATAAACGTTCCCGACGGCCAATCCCGGAGAAGCAGCCACCCCAATCAGCAGATTCGGGTCACTGCTCCGGACGGGGTTTCGCGAAGCCGGAGCTGCCTGAACCAAGGGGGCCGGAGCGGAGGCACCCTTTTCTCCCAAGCCCTCTTTCAAGAGGGCGGAAAGGGTTTGGATCGCGCTTCTCGCGTCTGGACCATACGCGTTCACGGTCACAGCATCCCCGAAGCCGATCTCAAGCCCCATGACTGAGACGACGCTTTTCGCGTTGGCTCCTCGATTGCCGATTTCCAGGGTGATCTCGGATTTGAACTTCTTTGCCGCGGTCGTAAGAACAGAAACAGGCCGAGCGTGGAGACCATGAGGATTCGAGACCCGAATCGGCTCCGATTGAACCGAGATGGCCGTCTCTTCCAGAGCTTCAGTTTGCGTCGCAAGCGATGGCAGCACCAACTCCATGGCGACATCCTGGCCAGCACTGACGTTCCCAGACTTCATCCGGAACTCCGAAACGCGATCGCCATTCACGATCAGCATCTGAGTCAGAAGGCTCGTCGCCTGCCTGGCCACGGCGTCCGCGTCGAACTCGATCAACGGGTCCCCCGCCTTGACTCGCGCCCCTTTTTCGACCAGAGGATTGAAGCCCCTTCCCTTGAGGGCAACCGTATCGAGACCAATGTGCAACATGACCTCGACGCCCTCCGGAGTTCCAATGGTGAGAGCATGGCCAGCGGAATGGAGCTGAAGGATCTCCCCGTCGCAAGGCGCCACCAGAGTCTGGCTGATCGGATCGATCGAGATCCCGTTGCCCACGATTTTCTGAGCGAAAACCGGATCCGGCACCTGTTCAATAGGAACAAGGACCCCCGAAAGGGGCGCTTTGAGACGAAAAAGCATCAGAGTTTCCTCACCCGCATCAGACGGAAAAATACCTAGCGTATCTCTAACCTACGTGGGCTGCTTCTTGTCAACTTTTGAATATTCAATGATTGTAGGCAGGAAGGCTCCTGACACGGAACAGATCCCGCTCAGAGCCATGGAAGATGCTCTCAAGAATCTCGACTTCGGCGCGTCCTCCTGAATAGCTCGCGAAACGCCGGAAATAATGAGCCTTGTAGCGCGAAATGAAATCGCCGAGCACCGTATCGTTTTTATGCAAGATCTGCTGCAGATGCCGTTCAGGCCGGACGGAGATCACAACCTCGTCGGTCTTCATCTCCTCGATCTCATACAAAAAATTGCACTCGTACTGACGCGCATTGATGATCATCAGATTCAAGAGCCTCGAGAACTGGTCCTCTCCCGCGTAGAACTTATGCAGATTTCCCTGCACTTTGGTCTGGACGATCGAACTCGTCAGGCGATCGAACTGGTCTTCCTTCAGTTCCCCGCTTTCGATGAGGTAACGGGCCAGATCGAGAATGAAGTTCAGGTTGATTTGATTGTAGAAATCGATCAAAAAATCGGGATCCACTACAACCCATTT
>CAYNDM010000100.1:6251-9458 GCA_964395265.1 uncultured Bacteriovoracaceae bacterium | reverse complement strand
ATACATAGGTGTGTACAAGTTTTGGACACGCGTCATCTGTGCCCCATCCCCAGTCCCTCAGAACGAAAGGCTCACGCCAGCAGGACGGATGATGTCCAGGAGGTTCTGGAACGCGGAGGTCACCTGAAGCGCGATCTTGCGGCCAGCCGTACTCTCCACCTTCTTGATCTCTCCGCTGTTGGTGTAGCTCACGGTAATGGTGCCCAGGGAAGGATCGGTGATCTCGATCGGCTTCGAGTTCTCATTGTACTTGAAATCGATCCGGCGGCGGCTCTGATCCACCATGGAGCGGATGCGTCCGTTGGTGTCGTAGAACAGTTTCACGCCTTTTTTCTCGGAGTTCTTCGCGAAAACCAGGTTGCCCTTGGTATCGTACTGGAATTCCGACCAGCTTGACTGCTTCTTGTTCAGCTTGGAATAGCGCTCGACGCGAGTGACCTTGCCCACTTTCTTGTCATAGGCAAGACGGGTCACCTCTGTGGGAGTGGTCTTCTTGGTGACCCTGCCCTTGGCGTCGTACTCGAAGGTCGTCTCTTCCTTGCCCCTCTTGATGAGCAAGGGCAACCCGCAGCACTCATTGTAAACCGTTTCGGTCCGGTCGCCATCGAGGACGCTGACCATCTTGTAGGTCCACTCCTCGCCATCCGCCTTGCGCTTGATGAAATACTCGTACTGGCTCTTGGAGATTACCTTGCCGTTCTGGCCCTTCACGGTCAGCGCCACCGTGGTATGGCCTTTGTCGGAGCGGTCCTTTTTGTAGACGTATTCGGTAACGGAGCCGTCGCGATCTTTCACCGTTTTGACGTTCTCGCTATTGTCGAGGCCGTAATACGCTATTTTCAAAGTTGTCTTGTCGGAGTATCCGATCTCGACCATGTTGTGACGTCGATCGTTGCTGTACTTGTGGGTATAAACGTTCCCGTCGACGTCCTTGCTGTAAACCAGCTCGTCGAGATCATTGTAGCGGTACACGGCTTCTTTTCCGTTCTCGCCCTGGATCTTCTCGACCAAGCCCTTGCGATTGAAGGTGAGGAAGATCTTGCGGTTGAAGTTGTCGACGATCTTCTCGAGCTTGCCGTCCTTGCCGTAGGTGAGATTGATGAAATTGTTGTTTTTGTCGGAGATCTTGACCAGCTTTCCGTCTTCGTTGAACTGCTCCGTCCGGCCGTTGTCGAAGGTGCGGATGTACCCTTGGGGCACCTTGGTGATGTACTGGAAACTGAACCGATTGGAAAGAAGCTGGGTCCCGTTGGCGAGCTGCCTGGGCTTGAGCTTGCCCTGGGCGACGAATTTCTGCCATTCGTCGTTTCGAAACGTCGCATCGGTTTTGAGCTTCTGCTTGTATGCGTTGAACTGGGCGGCGTTGCCGGCGATCCCGGCTTTTTTGGCGGCCTCACCGATCATGTCCACGGCCTTGTTCAGCTCGGCGACATTGAATGCTCTCGGATTGAAGCGATTCTCCGCCCCGCCGCCATACTCGTGCAAAACGACGCTCCCGTCGGCCGAGACGCGAAGAAAGACCTCGTACTCATTGCCCCAGCCCCAACCGAAGATCCCCTTATAGGGCGTCTTGGAGTTATAGACCCTCTCGATCTTGGGCTCGAAACCCCCGGGGTAGACAATGTCGGTGTAGCCGATGAAGAAGTTGCCATTCTTGAGGCTGACGGTGGCGGACGCCGAAGCGGCGATCGCCAGGACTCCGATACTCAGCAACGCGTTTTTGAATACTTTCTTGAACATAGCCTCTCCCGATTATTTCGACTGAGCATGGGCCTTCACTACACGTCGATCCTGATAATTCTCATGATGACAAAAAAGCCGATGACTTCCAATAGAAGGATAATCATCACGGTCACCCAGCCCAAGGGCGTCGTGAAAAGTGGACTCATGAACTCCGGATCAGTTTGGTAAAATACCGCGCCCAGAATAGGCGGGATCGCCATGACGAACATGCCCTGGTAAAAGCCTTGCGCCGTGAGGGACTTGATCTTCTTCTCGACCTTGATCCTCTCTCGAATGGTCGTCACGATCGTGTCGAAAGTCTCCGCCAAATTCCCGCCGGTTTCCTTGAGGATGTTCACTGACGTCACGAACATCTCGACGTCGTCGGTCGGCACCCGCTTGGCGAAATTGGTGAACGCCTCCTCAAGAGGGACGCCCAGCTTGTTCTCGCTCAGGATGAGGTTGAATTCCTGCTGGATGGGGTTCGGCATCTCCTGGACCACCAGGCCGAGCGCCTGCACGACCGAAAGGCCGGACTTGAGGCCGTTGGACATCAAGTTGAGGCCGTCCACCATCTGAAGCACCAGCTTGTCGGATCGCCGGCGATAGATGAAATCGACCAGGGGCTTCGGAGCCTTCCAGCCGATGATCGTCGTCAGGATGGCGAACGGGATTCCAGGAAAGAGGTTCGGCAGGAAAGCCAGGAAAACCAGCCCCCCCAGGCCGAAACTCAGAATGAAAAGCCCGATCAGGATCCGCTGGGGAGGGACCTCGATGAACATCTTTCCCAGCTTCTCGGTGATGTAATCGCGGGTTCCCAGGGACTGGAAACGAAGCCAATCCAGGAAGCGCTTGTTGTAGTGATACGAGAGCATGAACACGGCGACGCCGAATCCGATCAGCCCCAGATACTTATCGAGTCCCCCGAATCCCACGAGCGTTCACCCCTGCCTGCCGCGGCTACTTGGCCGCGAAAAGCCCCCTTGATACCTTCATGCCCTTAGCCTCCATCTCCTCCACGAACTTGGGGATGATGCCAGTGGGCACGAAGCGTCCGATGATTTTGCGTTTCTTGTCGAGCCCCTCTTGCTTGTATACGAAGATGTCCTGCGAGGTGATCACGTCGCCCTGCATGCCCGTGATCTCGCTGATCTGAGTGATCTTGCGCGAGCCGTCGCTGAGCCGGCTCTGCTGTACGATCAGGTTCACCGCCGAAGCGATCGTGTCCTTGATGGCTTTACCGGGAAGACCCAGGCCCGCCATCATGACCAGCGTCTCCAACCGCTGCAGGCACTCACGGGTATTGTTGGAGTGGAGGGTCGTAAGCGATCCCGAGTGCCCGGTATTCATCGCTTGGAGCATATCGAGAGCTTCGCCGCCGCGGCATTCGCCGACGACGATTCGGTCGGGACGCATGCGGAGGCAGCACTTGACCAGATCGCGGATCGAGACCTCGCCCTCGCCTTCGATGTTCTTGGGTCGCGT
>CAYNDM010000100.1:0-6241 GCA_964395265.1 uncultured Bacteriovoracaceae bacterium | reverse complement strand
CCGGACCACGTGCTCCTGCCCCAGTTGAAGCTCGGCCGCGTCCTCGACCGTGATGATCCGCTCGTTGGCGGGAATGAAATTGGACAGGACGTTCAGGAGCGTCGTCTTACCGGAACCCGTGCCGCCTGAGATGATGATATTGAGCTTGGCTTCGACACAAGCGCGAAGGAAGTCCGCGATCTCCTGAGTCATGGACCCGAAGGTCACGAGGTCCTTCACCTCGATTCGCTTCTTCGGGAACTTGCGGATCGTGATCGTGGGACCGCGCAAGGCGAGCGGCGGAATGATGATGTGTACGCGTGATCCATCGTGCAGCCGAGCGTCGACATAGGGGCTTTTCTCGTCCACCCGCCGTCCCAACGGCGTGACGATTCGCTCGATCACGTTCATCATCTGCAGCTCGCTCGAGAAAATCACCTTCGAGAGAGCGGGCTTGCCGCTCTTCTCGATGTAGATCTGGTCGCGAGCGTTCACCATGATCTCGGTCACCGTTTCGTCCGCCAGCAGGTCTTCGAGCGGGCCGAGGCCCAACGCCTCGTCGAGCACTTCCTTCACCATCTGGGCCTTGAGCTCGCGCGTACTCAGCAACGAGGCCGTGTCCTCCTGGTTGAGGATGTCCAGGACCGCCTTATTGGTCTTCTCGCGGAGAATCTGCCTCTGTTTGGCGTCGCTGGTATCCACGTTCGTCTTCTTGAGATCCATCTGCTCCACCAGCGCCTTGTGGATCCTGAGCTTCATCGCGGTCCAAGCGTCCAGTGAGCCTCCGGAGCCGCCTCCGCTCCCGGGGGCGATCGTGTCCGCTCCTACGCTTCCGCCCTGCATCTTCGCCACGACACCCGAAGGCTTCTTGAGCTTGGCGAGATTCTCCAGGAGGTTGAGCTGATGGATCTTGCGAACAATGTCATGGTAGGCGCGCGAGATCGGCGCGTTCGGCATGGCAATGCAAACCGGGACGCTCTTGGCCAGCGAGCTATCACAGGTGAGCGAATCCTCCGGGACCGCCGCGAAGACCTGGCGATTCAGGTTCTTCTGGATGATCTGGGGCGTGACGATGTTGCCCTGGGAGTAGCGATTGATGATGATCTGGACCATCTCCGGCGGAAAGAGCAGCTCCTGGATCTTCGCCAGCACCCGCTTGGTCTGATTCACCACGATCACGTCGCCCGTGGTGACCACGAATATCGCCGTGGCATACTCGAAAGTCTTCATGGCGTACGGCTCGGTGCCGTTCCCGCAGTCGACGACCGTCAGGGCGAACACGTTCGTGATGGCCTTCAGGAACCGACCCAGACCGTCCAGGTCCAAGTCACGGGCCATGATCGCGTCCTTCGGTGCTCCGATATAGCTGAAGCCCTGGGGGGCGTTGATCATATAGGGCGCCAACGTCTTGGGATCGACGGGCCCCGGAGGCATCTTCGAAACATCAACGATGCTCTTCTGGGGATTCAGCCCCAGGATGATGTTCTGGTCGCCCAGGCTGTTCAGGTCCAGGTCGACGATCAAGGGGCGCTGCTTGAATTGCTGCTGATAGGCGATGGCGAGGTTGGCGGCGAAGACGCTCTTGCCGACCCCACCCTTTCCGCCTACGACCGCGATGATATGCCCTGCCATCCTATTTCACCTTCACCCTGAAATTCTTCTTCAAGTCCTCGGTTCCCTCCGAAGCGTTCTCGATGATCTGCGGGGTGACGAAGATCACGAACTGGCTCTTGGATTTCCGGTAGGCCTTGGATCGGTTCAAGGTGAACAAAGCCTCCGTCCCGCCGCTGTGTTGGCCCGGCTTCGGATCGTCTTTGTTGAAATCGGTGCCCACGTCGCTGCCCTGGACGCCCGCGACCGCAGCGCTCTCGTTCGACTTCACGTAGATCTTGGTATTGACCTGGTGCCTGGAGATCAGGGGCAGCGCGCCAGCGGCCAACGCCCGGCCCTTCACGCTCTTCTGCTCGAGGTCGACTCCCATCTCGATATCTTCGCTCTGACCCAGGATCTGCGGGACAACCGTGACCCGGAGTCCGACGGGCTCCTTCGCCTGGCCGGCCTGTCCGTTGGTGCCCAGGACGGTGTAAGGGATCTCATGCTCGTCTTTGAGCTCCGCTTTCTGCCCGCTTCTCACGATCACCGTTCCGGTCTTCAGAATCCTGGCGAAGCCGGCCTGCTGCGCGCTCTCGAGCTTCGGGAAAAGGCTGGAGATCGTGGCCGAGAACGAAGGTCCCGATGCCGTCGCCCCGCCAGTCGTACTCGACCCGATGGCGATCTGGGGATCCGACGTGAACCCAGGCCGCCAAATGAACCCGAAGACCTTGTTGTAGTCCTTGGCCAGCTCGACGAAGTGAAACGTGACGCGAACCAGCTTCTCCTGCTTCTTCGGAGGAGGCGGATTGACGACGATGAAGTTCTGGACCAGATGCCGATTGGGGATGATCTGGACGCCAGGATCCCGCGCCACCAGGGGATTGCCCGGCCTGACCTCGGGAAGATAGAGCCTGGCCACGTCCGCCGCGCGCTTGGCCTGATCGATATTGTCCGTCGTTCCCTCGAGGAAGATCATTCCGTTCACCACCCGGGTCTTCACGTTGGGAGCGAACGCATTGATGTCTTCCTGGATCCGCTTGGAAAGCATCTGCATCGCGATCGGTGAAAGGATGGTCAGGTTGAGCACCGTATCCGCGTAAACCTTGTCTTGCACGACCGAGAGCAGGCGGGCGTAGTCAGCCGGAACGAGCACCTCGCCGTCGACGACCACTTTCTGTCCGACGATCCGGACCTCGATTCCCTCGATGTCAAGAAGGAGATCCCTGATCTCGCTTGCCATCTTGAGCAGATTCGAACCGGTGACCTTCACGTCGAAGATCAGTCGAATCGTCCCGTCGGCGTCACGCACGGTAACAGTAGTGTCACCGCTCTTCAGGGGCTTGAAGACGATCTGCCTCCTCTCGCCGGCCTTCACAAGGGTCGTGGCCACCAGCTGCGGGTTCCCGATCGAGATGCCGCCGGTGCCAGCGTTGGCTTCGAAATCCAGGTCGATGGCCTTGTCCTCTCCGGTGGAGAGGAGGAGCTGACGCCGGTCAGCGGTGCCCTCGGACTCGTCCAGCGTGAGACGCGACTTGCGGAATTTCTCTTTGTCGACCTTTTCTTCGGGCTCGGACCTTGGAGAAGCCGCTGCCCCCGCCGAGGAGGAGGCAGCCGCGGTCGTGAAGCTCATCTCAAGAGGAACCGAAGTCCCTCCTTCGACCGCCGCCTCCTGCGACCTGACCGCCCACGGAGCCAAAAACAGCGCGATAACCAGGAACATCGTCCCGGTTGCCACCATGAACCCTTGAATTCGACTCGAGCGCTTGGAAGATCTCATCGGGTACCTGTCGGCCTCCTCTGGATCCTGGCGGCATCAGGCCCCAAGGCTTCGAGCAAGCTCATCGCTTCAATGGGGACTCGCTCGGTGTCGTCGTTGTTTCTCAGGGAAAGCGTGACCGCGTTCTCTCCGTTGGACATCACCAGGGCCAGGAGCTGCGCCTGACGGGGCTCCACCTCGAGCGTCACCGAGGAGAAGTTGGAGTCCGTGGTCAGGGAGCGGATCTTCTCCTTCCCGTTATAAGGGTCCCTCTCCACCAACCTGGAGACGTTGTTGGTCACGTTGCGGCCCACGGCCAGCACCACGACGTCCTGCAGGATAGTCTTCGCGACTTTGTTCTCCTTGCCGCCCCCGGCGTCCAGCACCGCGATCAGATCCACGCGATCTCCCGGCTTGACCAGCTTCGACACCCCGCTGATCTCGTTCACCGGCACGGCGATCGCGCGACGGCCGGGAGCCACCTGCGGAGCAAGCCCGGTCCTGATGCTGGGGCTCACGATCTTGTTGTAGGTGAGCTGCTCGCCTTTCTTGATCGGGACGACCGCCACCATACCAGCGAGATCCTTGAGCGCTTTGCGGGCCTCGCCATCTTCCTCGCGCTTACCTTCGAAGTAGATCACTCCGGGCTCGCGAAAGCTCTGGGGCATCAAGGCGAACTCGAGGTCGGTTTCGTTGATGGTTTCCTGTTCGAGGATGTCCTTTTTGGCCTTGATCACCAGGACCTCGGTTCCGAACTTCTTGCGGGCCTCCTCTTCGATGCTGGCCACGTAGCTTTGCACGAAGAAGACCGCCAGGACCCCCATGATCAATGATAGAGTTACGGCTTTATTGTTCATCGGATGGATCCTCGACAGTAATCGAAAGCCTCAGGCGTGACCCCTTCCTTCAGCTCCGGGCCATGTGCGGGGACGCGTTGTCCGCCGACGCTGATCAGGTGACTTTGACTACAAAGGGTGACCGTGGTCCGAATTCGCACGAGACCTCGTTTATCGGGCTCCTCCTGCGCATTTCCGTCAGGCCCTGCCTTGGCTTTGGTTCTGGCGACTATCTGGGTGACCGCGGAAGGGATGAATCTCTCGGTAGCATCCTCATCAGTGGGGGCTTTGTCCTCTGATACGCCCAGGCGCAGCTGATTGAGCGGAAAGGCTCCCTGCTCCAGTCCCCATCGGTCGATCTGAGGGAAATACGCGCTGTTGAACGCGAGAAACAAGGTCTGCGCCCTCGAATACTTCTGATTGGCAATCGATACCTGAATGGCCATATTCACCCTCAGCATCAGGATCGCCATGCCCACGAGCAGGGGAAGCATCAGGACGAACTCGAGCACGCTCTGGCCCGATTCGTTGCGAAGGGTTTTTCTAGCAGCCATTGTCAAAGGCCCACCCTTTCGCTTTCATCTCGGCTTCGCACTCGGCGTAACTGGGCTCCCTGCCCAACCAACTCTCCGAAGTGAACGGCACCGTGTTGACTCCCTGACCCTCAGGCTTCCCTGCAAGAGGCATCACGAAGATCCTGCTCTTAAATGTGTATCGGACTCCCTCCAGCCAACTTAAATTACGCACGCTGGGGTTGAACTGCTCGGGCGGGTCCACCATCAAGCCTTTGACGTCTCCATCCCCTTCTCCCTTGGCGACGAACGGGATCCGGTCCATGCTGCTGCTTCCGCGCTTCTTGAGCATGCGCGTGATGACAGAAATCGCCCGGGCCCGCTGATCCTCTCTGGTCGCGCTGGCCGCCTGATAGGCCCGCGCCGCCATAAACGTGGCGTACTGGACGTAGTTGCCCCAGGCCAACACGAGCGAAAGCTGCACGTAAAAAAGCACGAAAGCCATCAGCAGGATGAGGGTCAGCGCGAATTCGATCGTCGCCTGGCCCTTCTCGTTCCTGATCTGCCTGGCTGTCTTGCGCGTCCTCACTACTCCTCCAAGGTGATGAAGATTCTGAAGTTGTTCTCACCGCCGTCGTCGACGATCCGGGGATGGTACTCGGGTCCGCCGTCTTCGTACCCCTTGGCCTTGACATGGCCATAGCGGTACGCGCGGGCATAATCCTCCTTGATCGGCTTCATGATGCGGCTGCTGAGCCTGGAGTCCGAAAGAAACGCCGCCACCCCGATGAATGCCATGACGATGATGAAAAGCAGCAGGACGTACTCGACGGCTGCCTGGCCCTTTTCATCCGACGCCAGTGGCACTCGGCTACGGGGGCGCTTCAGCTCCATAAAGGCACCCCCAGCCTGGCGAGCGGATGGTCCACCGCGGCCCAGATCGCCGCGGCCGCGATCGGGACCCCGAAGGGCATGGTCAGCTTGCGGTCGATCGAGGGAGTCTCGACCACCAGCTCCTTGATGACGAGGGAGATGACGAAGCGATAGAGCCTGCGGGCGAATGTCAGGAGCCGTCCCTTGACGAGCAGGATTCCGACCGACATCAGCCCTCCGAGGAGCACCCCGAGAAGCCCCACTTCGACGACATACTGAAGCCCGCCCAGCGAACCCAAGGCCATGAGAAACTTCACGTCGCCGCCGCCCATCGTGCCGAGCCAGAACATCCAGCCGTAGAGCAGGAAACCGACAAACGTCGCGCTGAAGCTATCGAGAAAACCGCTCCAGCCCATCAGGATCGCGGACGCAATCCAGCCCGCGACGATGAAAGGAAGCGTTAGCCAATTGTAGATTCTTCCCCGCCAAAGATCCGTGATGGCCGCGACAGCCGAAATCGCGTAGACAGCGAGGATGAAGATTTCAGTTCTTCCAGACACTGAGTGGCGCCCTCCCGCTCTTGAGATCTTTCTCGAGTTGGCCGCCTAGGCGCAGGATACCGTCGTCAAGCGCGCTCAGCACGGTTCGTGCGATCGCTGCTGCTCCGGTGATGGCTACGATCAGGATGAGGA
>CAYNDM010000099.1:2404-9544 GCA_964395265.1 uncultured Bacteriovoracaceae bacterium | reverse complement strand
AAACTGTCTAGGATTTGTGCGATCGGCTACTGAGGTGCAACGCGCTGGCGGACAGTGGATCTTGATCCACGTCGGTGGAGTCGGATAGGCAGACCGAAACGAACCGGGTTTGGTTCCGGAATTCACGATAGCTCGCGCTTCTCCTGAAGAGGACCGTGACCTCCGTCCAGCTACCGGGTTTCGAATGGAAGACGAAGCTTCCGCCGGTACGGAATGTGTTGGCCAAGCCGATGCCGGCACTGGCCGCGTGGCCGTCGACGTTGTACTGGCCCGCGAAGGATTTGAAGACATGCTTGAGCACGGCTTCTTTGCTGAGGCTCCCGTAGTGATCGATGACGGTGATCGAGGCATGTTCCTGATCGTAGCCCACGCGGACTTCGACCTCGCGGCGCCCTTTGAGCTCGTCAGGCGCCACCCATCGGCTGTCCTCGCTCATTCGATCGTTGGCGATGTCGGCTGCGTCGTAGATGGCGTTGAGGAGCAGTTCGTCAGTGGCTGTCGCGATCGAGTTGCAGATCCGATCGCTGAAATTGAGCCGAAGGAAATAATCTCGGATGGCGGAAATGACGAGCTCCTTCTCGTCGAGCCTCGAGAGAGTGAATGTTTCGATCACGGGCAGCGCGCCGCCGTCGGGATAAAGCGTTCGCATGACCTGTCCGTAGTGTCTGCCGGCATCCGAAGGCTTCGTGTTTTTTCTCACGATGAAGTGGCCGAACAGGTTGTCTCTCAGAAACTCCTGGAACCGATCGATCGGCTCGGTGCTGAGGAAATGGACTCGGTTCGAGCTGATCATCCCTTCGCCCTCTCCGACGATGCTCTTGAATTCGGAATGGAAGGATTCGAATTGGTTATAAGAGGAGATGTCGGCGAAAACGACTGAGGACGGATGGAAGCTGAGCAGGACCACGGCGTCTTTGGGCGTGGCTGTGGGGATCAGCTGCCAGCCGGTCTCGGCGGAGGCCGCGCTCGCGAATTCAAGGTCATCTTGACGTTCGGAGATCAGAATGAGCTTTTGCACGCCTAAGGCCTCTTGAGAAAGACGAAATACTCGTCCGGGATATCCTCGAACTCTGCGGGCTGACTACATGCGAGACAAGGCATCTGAAGCCGGTCGACGTCCAGGGAGCCGAGCTCGTCAAGGGTATAAGGCTGATTGAACGCCTTAGCGCAAGCGGAGCATCTGAAGGGAACCAGGACAGACTTCACTTCGGACTTGACCAGGAAATTGGGGATCATGCTCCATTGCTCGACCAGAGGAGGAGCGCAATTGCGGAAGCTCAGGCGGGTTCCGTCCGCCCGGAGGCGAGAGAAATAATCGATCCAGAGCCTGACTCCCGATGAATTGATGCGCTTGACGCCTTCGCAGTCGATCTCGACCGAGGGCAGCGATGAGGGAATGTGCTCGTCGAGCGCGGTGCTCTCGTCGATATCGATCCAGAGTCGAACTCGGGTCGTTCGGGTTTCTGCCTCTTGCTGATCCATTTAATAGCAGTGTAAATGAATATGATATAAAGCACTCGAGAAATTTGTTTCTTTCGATAAAAGTTGGCAATTCATCGTTTTCGTGTGTCACCCAAGGTACAGGGAAGCGGAATCCGGAGGATACGTGCGCATGGTTCAAGTGCTTATTCACGCGAGTGAAATTCTGTCTGGTGCCGGCATTCGCGAAAAAGGTGGCAGGAGAGTGACCGAAAGCGACGTGAGCCGTATCGCCGATGGCGCGGTCGTATTCGACACACGACGGGTCATGGGAAAGACGGTCCCGAACAAAATCCTCTGGGTGGGAGAGAGCCGCGCTTTGCCTGCGCAGTACAGACGCTGCCAGACGCGCGACCTGAAGCGAAAGTCGGCGATCATTCCTGGGATGATCGACTGCCACACGCATCTTGTCTTTGCTGGGGACCGCTCGGAGGAGTTCGCTCGACGCTGTGCCGGGGCGACTTACGAAGAGATCGCCGCGGCCGGGGGAGGGATACTTTCGACAGTGAGATCCACCCGCTCAGCCAGCGTGAGCGAGCTGGAGCGCACGGCTATCGCACGCGTGAAGGAGGCTCGGGGATTCGGTGTGCGAACCTTGGAAATCAAGAGCGGATATGGTTTGAGCCACGAATCCGAGCTGAAGATCCTTGAGGTGATCCACAGGCTTCGGAAACGATTTCCGGAGATGACCTTCGTATCCACTTATCTGGGAGCGCATGCTTTTCCTCCTGATCAAAGTCCTGAAGAGTACGTCAACGAGATCGTCGAACGCACTCTGCCGGAGGTAGCTCGGCGTGGCCTCGCCGAATTTTGCGACGTATTCGTGGATACGGGTTACTTCACGCCACAGCAGGGGAAGCGGGTCCTGAAGCGCGCGATCGAGCTGGGATTGGGCGCGAAGCTTCATGCGGATGAGCTCGCCAACACCGAATCGGCCGCTCTTGCCGCCGAGCTCAAAGCGTCTTCGGCCGATCATCTCTTGCGGATCTCCGACCAAGGCTTGAGCAGGCTCGCGCGTTCCGAGACGGTGGCTGTTCTCTTGCCGGGGACAGCTTTTTATCTCAAGGCTCCCCATGCTCCCGCCAGAAAGCTCTTGGATGCGGGCGCCAGAGTCGCCTTGGCAACCGATTTCAACCCAGGCTCCTGCATGACTCTTTCCCTTCCGTCGGTCATGACGATCGCCGCGCTCTATCTGGGTATGAGCCGCGCGGAATTGCTTGCCGCCGTGACTTACAACGCCGCGAGGGCGCTGGGCTTGGAGGAAAGGAAAGGAACGATCGCCCCTGGGATGGATGCGGATCTGACTATCCTGCCATTCGCGAAATTCGAGGAGACCTATTACAGATTCGCCTGGTCCGGAGGAACCACGCTTCGATAGCCGACCAAACGGTGGAAGATCCAGTAGACCGCCACCGCCATGATGAACCCAACCACGACATCGACGAAGTAGTGTTGCTTGGTTGTGAGCGTCGAGACAGCAACCGCGGCTGCCCAACAGAAAAAGAACGGGAATTTCTTCTTCTGCTCGTCCAGGAAGATGAAAGAAGAAAGGAAGACGCTGCTGACATGCAGGCTCGGGCAGCAATTGGTTGGAGCATCAGCTTTTCGCAAGATGGTGAAAGCGAGATGAGACAAGGGGTTCATGTCCGACGTCAAAGGGAAGAGATCGCGAGGATAGGTGGTCGGCCAGAGCGTGAAAATCATCACGCTTACGAACCATAGGCTGAAGAAGGAATAAAGGTACTTGTTCAGGTTCTCCATATCCCGGCAAGTGAACCACACGGCGAAGAAAAAGACGTATTCGCTGATGTAGATCCAGATCGTCTCCGGCATGAACGGCACCGCTTGGTCGATCCACGACATCGGGAGCTGCTGGGGCACGAACACGGGGTAGTGGTTCGCGAGGGAGTAAAGCACGCAAGCCGTGATCAGAGTGATGGCTCCGGCCAGATTCTTATTCCTCATCGTGAGAAACAGCGGCAGGGTGATGTTCGTAGTCTCTAAAATCCTGGTGCTCATCGGTTACTCAACCAGCTAACCATTGCTCCATTTGAGTCCTGACGTCGTTCGCGTTCCAGTCGCGCTCGCCCGCTTCGATATGAAGAATCGTCCGGTTTCGATCAAGAATGATGGTCAAGGGCAGGGCGTGCACGTCGAACAGATCCGACAGCTCCCCTTTCGAGTCCACAGCCATCACAAAGGGCAAGGCGAGCCTCTTGACCGTCCTTGGGATCACGATCTCAGGGTTCTCGTCCACGTTCACGCCGATGATCTCGAGGCCTTGGCTCTTATAGCTCGCATGCAATTTGGCCAGCGACGGCATCTCAACCATGCAGGCGGGACACCAGGAGGCCCAGAAATTGATCAGGATCACCTTCGCGTCCATCTCGGAGATCATCACGGAGGGCTTTCCCAGTCTTTCGATGGGGAAGTCAGGGAGCGCGGTTCCTACGTCGAGATCCAAATGCGCCTGAAAATCAAGGCTCTCGGAAGAGCCGAATTTCAGGGCGGAGAGGGCGCCCAGAGCCACCGAGCTAATGACCGCTACGGGGATCAGTGCTTTCCAGATGCGTTTTCGTGTAGTTGGCTCCGCAGTTGTCATGGTGGTTCATCCTACCTTAGAATGATTTGAATGAGGAAGTCACTTCGTGATGAGCAAGGCCAGGCCGTGGTGGATTATGTCCTGACCCTCGCGATCGTGGTGTCCGTCGTGACGATCATGGCGATCGGCTTTCGCAAAAGTTTGTTCACTTTGTGGCAAGGGATCGCGCGCGAGGTCTCGGCCGCCTGCCCGGGCTGCCCACCCGATTCGAGGATCAGATTGCGCTGAGCGGCCGATATCTACCCTCAGCTTTCTGACAGGATTTCGCTGACTTTTTTCTGGCCTTTGTAATTCAGTCCGATCAGAAAGACCTCCTTGCTCTCCTTTCGCGTGCTCTTAGGCCTCAGGATCTGCAGCCCATTGAAGCGAACCTTCATCTTGTCGCGATACTCCTCGAAGCCTTCGCTATGGAAAAGCTTGCAGACGAAATGACCGGACGGTTTCAGGAATCTTTCAGCGGTCTCGAGCGCCAGTTCGCAGAGCTCGAGCGACCGAACCTGGTCCGTCACCCGGATTCCGGTGGTTTTCGGAGCCATGTCCGAAAGCACGATGTCGAAAGGGGGAGAAATGCCGTTTTCCTCCATGGTCTTTCCAAGGTCGAGCTGTCGCATATCAGCCTGGATGAAAACCGCGTTTGGCAAAGTGAGCTTGATGGGCTGAAGGTCGATGCCGAGAACGCGTCCCTTGGGTCCGACTTTCTTGGAAGCGAATTGCGACCAGGAGCCGGGAGCGGCTCCGAGGTCGAGGATTTTCTGCCCGGGCTTGAGGATATGAAAGCGTTGGTCGATTTCCTGGAGCTTGAAAACCGATCTCGCTGCGAAGTTCTCTTTTTTGGCCTGCTTGAAAAAGTAATCCTTGGGATTATACGTCATGAGGATGGGCCTCCGAATAATCGAGGACAGGCTCAACGCAGCAATCAGCCGGATCGAAGAGCTCCGCCCATTCCGCCCAAGACCGGGCCGAGAACGCCGCCTGGACGCCCTGAATGACCTCTTTCCCCTTCTCCCCGGTGGCGAAGGCATGTGGGAGATACTGGGGAACTTCGAGGATCGAGCAGACCTTTTCCCAGAATTTGTGCTCGATCGCGCCTACGGCGATCTTGCGACCATCCGCGGTCGAATAGATGTGATAGCAGGGAAAAAGCCCTGAAAAGAGGGTTTCGCCGGGCTTCGGAACCTTACCGGTTTGGTGGTATTCGCGGACCAAGCTGCTTTGGACG
This sequence comes from uncultured Bacteriovoracaceae bacterium, assembly GCA_964395265.1. Taxonomy (GTDB): domain Bacteria; phylum Bdellovibrionota; class UBA1018; order UBA1018; family UBA1018; genus CAYNDM01. Next base: position 4,244 of record CAYNDM010000099.1, on the reverse strand, counting down.
TCATTGAGCGTCTCAGAGAGGCTTACGGCGACGCGACCTCCGGTCCCTTCGCGCGCGACGCGGTCCAACAGACATGCCATTGCCAGCGCTCCGTCATAGGCGCCGAAAAGATCCGCCAAAGGCAGGCCTGGCATCGAACCGAACAACGAAAGGCAGCCAGTGACCGCTTGAAAGTTGATGTCGTGTCCGGCTCGATCCTTCATCAGACTGGTCTCGGGGTATCCCACCAGGCTGACGATGCATAGCTTGGGGTTGATTCCCAGCAAAGTCTTCTCGTCCAAACCGAGCTTTTTCTTGGCCGAAGGGCGAAAGCCTTCGATCAAGCCGTCGGCTTGCCGAAGCAATTCATGAAATCGCTCCCGCCCCGCGGGCTCAAGCAGGCTGATCTCGACCAGTTCCTTGCACGAGTTCAAGTCTTCGTAAAACGCTTTCATCTTGCGACCGGGATCGGGGCGCTCCGGGCTTTCGATCTTGAACACTCGCGCGCCACGCATGGCCAGTAGCTTGCCCACCAGAGGCCCGGGCAGCAGCGCGGAGCAATCGAGAATCATTCTTCCTTGAAGGGGTGTGAACATGCTCTCCATGATACGGCTCACAGATTGCTGAAAATCTCCAAAACAGCCCCGCTCACCGGCCCCGATTGGGACGAGTCCGCGAGAAAAAGCAAAGTCTTCGCGATATCATCGGGCAGGGTACGGGTCTTCAAGTGCGGCGCCGCTTTTCGAAGCATCTCGGTATCCACCGCGCCGGGCGCCACGCAATTGACGCGGATTCCATGCGCTCTGCCCTCAACGGCCAGGCTTTCGGTCAGGCCCACGATAGCGAACTTGCTCGTGACGTAGGAGGACAAGCAGGGAAACTTCTCTGTTCCCCGTATTCCGGCCAGGGAGCTGATATTGATGATGGATCCGCCGCGTCCCGATTCCTTCATCTGCGAGAAAGCCTCGCGGCAGCAGAGAAAAGGGCCCCGAACATTGATCGCCATGACTTGATCCCAGTCCGAGGCGCTCAATTCTGCGAAGTTCGAGATCCGCGTGATTGCCGCGTTGTTCACCAGGATGTCCACCGCGCCGAACGAGGATCGGGCGCGCTCGAACAGGGCGCGAACGTCCTCTTCGCGGCTCACGTCCGCTTTGACGGCCAAAGCACGGCCTCCGTCAGTCGAAATGGATTGGGCGACGCGCTCGAGGGATTCGGGAGTCCTGCCGGCGATCACGACTTGGGCGCCGGAACCGGCAAAGAGACGAGCGGTGGCGGCGCCGATTCCCGTGCCTCCGCCCGTGATGAGCGCCACTTTGCCCGCGAGGGAGTGTTGCTTCGAAAGCATGGGGGAAAGCTAACTCATTTCGCGCGGGATGGACAGGCCTATTCCCGTGCATCGATGGGCAAAAACAGCCGAGCTGGGAGTGTCAATTTTGACCTATTTCTCCCTTTGCAGGAACTTGGCACAATTGATTAAGGCCCAAGAAAAAACTCTTGAGGGACTTAGTGGGGTTAGACATCCGATCGATAATCAGAATTAGCCGTGAGCTATGGCGGCCTTTTGCCCGTATGGGGCAGGGTGGAGCCTCGCTCACGCAGATCATGGTGATTATGGCGCTGATGGCGGGCGCGATGGTGGTCGCCACCCGTGAGTTCGGCAACAGAAGCACCCAGGATCTCTTGGGCAAGGCGATCCAGAGCCGAGATGATCTCCATGCGGCTTTGACGGCATACGCAGCTCTTCCCGAAGCGATTCGCGCCAGCATCGCCTTGGCACCCCCTCAAAGCTCGCTGAGGAAGTGCTTCGAGTCCGACGACAATCTCCCGATCAATCAGGCCAACACCGCTGAATGCATCA
>CAYNDM010000099.1:0-2394 GCA_964395265.1 uncultured Bacteriovoracaceae bacterium | reverse complement strand
GGAGTCGCTCCCGACCCGTGAGGCGAAGATCAGCGGCATGCGCTACGGCTTCACGCTCTATGCGCCAGGCGCCACGTCGATCGAAGGCGCGATGGCCGGCAAGGGGCCGTATTCGTTGACCACCGGAGCCCCGGATCCCTCGATTCCGATTTTCTATTCTCCACATGGCGACCGTACGGCCTGTCCTCAGAATGTCGGCTCAGCGCTAGCGGCCACCCCCCAATGCCCGCTCGCCGCCACCGCCTGGCTCATTCCTCGGTGCGGTCCCGACGGCACCGACTGCAGGATGACCTGGGTGGATCTGGGTTCGAGCGGAGGCTTGCGCTTCGCGATCGGCGCGACCCGGTTTGAAGTGGGCTTTGAGGTCGCTCAAGGCAAGGATGCGGCCGGCCAATCGATCGCTCTTGGTAGAGTCTCGCGCAATGTCTCGGGTGGGACTGTGATCGAAGGATCAGGACAGCTGAAACCCTACAGCGGGCGCGGACGCGTCGTGGAGAGATGCGACGTGACGATGTGTAGGAAACCTCCGATTCTGGAGATCGTCGATCCTACGGCGGTTCCCGAAATCCTTCAATCGCACAGTGATCCGGGTTGGGTCGATCAGGGCTTCAGTGTGGAGCGCCCTTTTATTGTCAGGAACATCGGAGAAGTGGCATTCGATTCGGTGAGCTGCTCGGTCTCCCCGGCAGTGGCTCCACTCCCACCCCCCTTATCCGGGGACCCGAATTCCTACTGTGTGACAGCGACTCCGGGAGGCGCCTGCGGAACGATGCCCGCATGCATGGTAGACCTCAAGGGGACTCCTGACTCGAGCCCGACTTGCACGGCCTACGTTCGCTACATGGGAGTCAGCGCGCGCGGACAGGGCGCCAGGGACATCGATCGGGTCAAAGTGACCTGCGTAGGCACCGCTGAATGGAATTCCACTCCGCCCATGACTCCTCCGCTCGTGTACACGGACACCAAGGATGCTGAGTTCCAGGCCTATGTGCCCAGGCCGATTCATCTCTCGATAGACTCGCCCGCCGCTGGCGATATCGTGATCAACCCAGGGCTTTCCTTTCCTGGAGGCGTGGACTTCAAAGGCAGCGGATCCACCACCTTCCAGTTGACGAACACCGGAGAGAACGGGACCGAAACCATGAGTTGCACGCTGCAACCGGATACGAGTCTTGCGGCCAATGAAGTCAACGGGGTCGCATTCTTCTCGGTTTCCGGCTGCAATTCGAATCTGGCGGCATCCGCGACCTGCACGGGAACGGTGGACTTCAACGGCAATGGCGCCACGGGCGGAAAAATCCACTCCGCCGTGCTGGTCTGCACCGGCACCCGCCACGATCCGCTCGTCGACACGGGGCCAGGGCAGTATCAAAGTCATAGTGTCACTCGAGAGGTCAAGGTCTACGTCCGAACCGCTCCTAGTTTGCAGTTCGATCCCAACCCTGTCGATCTGGGCTCGGTCGAGGCGGGCACGACCGGAAACAGCTACCCTCTTCTTCGGAATCTGGGTGAAACCAGCACAAGCATCATCAGCTGCTCGGGAGGCGGCTCTGGCTTCTCCGGAACCGGCTGCGCTGGACCTCTCCTTGGTAGCGGCAGCTGCGCGTTCACGGGCTCCGAAAACGACCCGACCTGCGCCGACGGCTCGACGCCAAACACAAGCTTTACCTGCAGCGAGACCGTGGCTCCAAGCGCGGCGACCCTTAACGCAAGTGTCACCTGCTTGAATCCGACCCCCGCGCCGACGCCTGCCGGGTACACTTGTTACTCAGCCCCCAGCTGTTCTACCGCCGGGGGAGGAGATTCGGCCTGGAGCTGCGGTACCGCCGTTACTCAGCCGACTCCGTGCGCGTTTGCCATGGATAGCAACACCTCCGATGTCTGTCCGGGTGATGGCTATACGATTGATCCATCGTCGGCACTGAGCAGTTGCTACCCGTCTCCTTCCGCCACGCCAACAGCCGTTCAGGTCAAGTTCGGAAGTAGCTTCAGCACTTGCTACGAAACTGTTCCCGGGCCTTTCTATATGAATGAGCTCGGAAACTGGACTGCAGCATACTTCAAGGCTATTTACCCCGACGGGACCTGCGAACTCCTCACTGGCAATGTAGCGTCGTATGTCCCGTCCGCTAACTGCGACTTGCATTTTGTCAGCGAGTTCAGCTTGGAGCGCGGTCAGACCTGCAGTGTCGCGGTGACTTATAGAGGGGTGACCGGCATAGGCAATCTTGCTTTGGGTAACGTCCAGGTTACTCCCGCTACCGCGGCCGTGGCAGTCGGAAGTAGTTACCCTTTTACGGCCACGATTCCGATGGGCTATACTGGTTCCCTGGACGTCACTGAAATGGTGACGTGGTCGTCCGAGCCCAGTTGCACACTGACCGCCCCAGGGAC
>CAYNDM010000098.1:0-9609 GCA_964395265.1 uncultured Bacteriovoracaceae bacterium | reverse complement strand
GGTCACGGCAGCGGCTCTGCGGACCGCGAAACGGCAAACGAGCTGGGCGAGATCCAGGTTACTCCAGGAAAGCCGAAGTACACACTGAAACGGATCTGGCTGTCACCAGAGGAGGAACAAGGCTATTATTACGGTTTTTCGAACGAAGGGCTCTGGCCGCTCTGTCATCTCGCCCATAACCGCCCCACTTTTCGCCTATCGGATTGGGAGCACTACAGCACGGTCAATCAGCGGTTCTGCGACGAGACCCCGGCTCAGGTCTTCAACGAGAACGCGCTGGTGCTCGTCCAGGACTACCACTTCGCACTCTTGCCCCGGATGTTGAGAAATCGGGCCAGCCAGCATGGGAGCGCCACTCCTCGCATCAGCCTTTTCTGGCATATCCCGTGGCCGAACCCCGAGGCCTTCGGCATCTGCCCCTGGAACCGAGATCTTCTGAGAGGGATGCTCGGAGCCGACGTCATCGGGTTTCACACCCAGTACCATTGCAACAACTTCCTGGAGACCTGCGATCGCTATCTCGAAGCACGCATCGATTGGGAAAGATTCTCGGTCACCATGGAAAACCATGAAACCCTCATCCGCGCCTTCCCGATCGGCATCGACACGACCCCGGTCCGTACCATCTCGGATGAGGAGCGCAAGCAGCTCAAGGAGCGTTTTGGAATCAAGGCCGATCTGGTCGCCGTGGGCGTGGATCGGATCGACTACACCAAGGGCTTGGTCGAGCGGGTGGAAGCCGTCGAACGCTTCCTCGAAAAGAACCCGGAATATATCGGGCGGTTCAGCTTGGTCCAGATGGGCTCTCCGAGCCGGACCCACATCCCGGCGTATCGCCTCCTGGCTGAGCAGCTCGAAGCCACCGTGAATCGCGTCAACGCCCGTTTCAGCCAGGGACAGGACGGATACCAACCGATCGTGCTCCTGGCCGAGCACCATGAATGGGACGAGATCCAGTATTTTTATCAGCTAGGCGATATCTGCATGGTGACCTCCCTGCATGACGGGATGAACCTGGTCGCCAAAGAATACATCTGGTGCCAATCCCCCGAGCGCGGCTCCCTCATCCTGAGCAAATTCGCCGGCGCGAGCCGGGAGCTGAACGACGCCTTCATCGTCAATCCTTACAATATCGAGGAAATGGCCGATGCGATCGCGGCAGCGCTTCAGCTTCCTCCCGCCGAGCAAATCAGAAGAATGAAAGCGATGAAGGAACGTGTCGAAAGCCACAATGCCTTTCATTGGGCCTCGGACTTGATCCAGGCTCTGGTGGATGTCCGCCCTAAGGAACCCGAGCAGCCCGAACACGCTGCCGGATCCGAGCCCGGCGCCAACGTCGCCCCGCTCACTCAGCAAGGCTCCCAGCCTCCTCAAGAAACCCCCGTGAACCTCTCGGTCTCCTGAGCCAGAGTGGGATCCTGCAAGTAGGTGCTCGTCAGAAGGCGATGGCGACGGCGCAGCTTCGCGCGAAGCCCTCGGAGGGGAAGCATCAAGATCAAGCTCCATCGCTCGAGAAAGCCGATATCCGCGGTTGAGCGCCGGGAAAGCCCTAGGCGCTCGACCCGGATGTTGAACATCCGGATCACGTGGTCGTAGAAAACGTCGAATTGAGAGAGGACTGGATGCTCAATGGCCTTCGATCGGAAAAGGCGCTTGAGCACGAATCGCTTCAAGCGCGAGAGCGCATAGACCTGAAGCAGGGCCTTCCCGAGGAGGAGCTTTCGATCTTCCGGATGGGATTCGAGCCAGGCTCGGGTCTCGCGCTCTCCGAAAATCACGTGACGCTCTTCCTCGACAAGCGCGCTCTCCAGGATCTTCTTGATCTCCGGCTGGTCGATCGTGTCGGCCAGCGCGTAAAAGACCGTGAGCACCAGGCCTTCACCCAAGGCCATCTCGAGGCAGACATGCTCTCCCCAGTTCTTCCCCATCATCCCGGTCGAGAGAAACCGGATCATCGCATGGGCGGGAGCGGGCTGACCTCCCAGGATCGAAAGGATGCGCAGGATCTTCCGAACGTGCGAGAGCTCTTCAGAAGCCTGCTTGGCGAGGAAGGACGCCGCATTCAGATGAGGGGCGTGGTAAAGCCAGTGACCACACTGGATTCCCGTGACTTCTCCGTACAGAAACTGATTGAAAACCCAGACCAGGAACCGCCGGTCTTCGACCTTCTGGACATCGAACTTCGCGCCTCGGAAATTAAAGCTCAACTCTGAGCGGGGGATCAGCATCATCCTGCCAAACTCTCACAATTCCGCTCGCGTTGTCCACCTGCGGCCTCGCTGAAGAATCAGCCACACGGCCTCTGGGCCGCCCGGCTCGGCATTTTCTCGCTTGCGCGAAAGCACCCCGGTAGCGATAGGATCCCCTCATGAGCGTCAGACGCATCCTGAGCTTGGCCAAATCGATCGAAGCCTGCGACCGATGCCCACGCTTGCGAAAGCACTGCATCGAAACCGCGCGGGTGAAGAGACGAGCCTATCAGGACGAGACTTACTGGGGAAAGCCCATCTCCGGATTCGGGGATCCCCTGGCGCGCCTTCTCATCGTGGGCCTTGCGCCAGCCGCCCATGGCGCGAACCGGACCGGGAGAATTTTTACCGGCGACCGCTCCGGCGATTGGCTCTACCGGGCTCTTCACAAGGCGGGTTTTGCCAATCAGCCCCACTCACTGTCCCGAAACGACGGGCTCAAGCTCAAGGACGCTTACATCAGCTGCGTCGTGCGCTGCGCACCGCCCGGGAACCGCCCGCTTCCGGAAGAGCTCAAGCGCTGCAGCCCTTACCTCCAAGACGAAATCGAATCCTTGTCCCGGGTCCGCGTTTTCCTCGCGCTCGGCCAGATCGCGTTGCAGGGGCTTTGGCCTTTTCTCTCCGACGGTCGGGCCCGCCCGAAATTCGCCCACGGCACGCAGGTCGAGCTCGGCCAGGGCCGACACCTTCTGCTCTCCTATCATCCCAGTCAGCAAAACACCTTCACCGGGCGACTGACGGAGCCCATGTTCGACTCCGTCTTCAAGAAAGCGCGAAAGCTCCTGGCTTGATGCAGAGGCAAGAAACCATCAGAGCTTTTCATTTAACGTTTAGATAAAAACCTATGCGGACCACGCTTTCGCCTCGAATAACGCCTCTGATCCCAAACTCATCCATCATCAAACCGCTCAACGCCGTTTTAGCGAAAGAGTGAGAACGAACCGAGCCACGGGTTCATCCCCGAGCTTCGAAGGAACCGTCGCCGTGATGTGAACGGCCTCGTTCTCGCGCTCCCCGCTTTCGATGGCTCGCTTGACCTGCGCCCGGATCTTGTCCCCGTCCTCGCAGGTGAGAATCACATCCCCTTCAGCACGCTTCAGGAACTCGGCCTTGAAGTCCTTGAAAACCAGCGAGACCTTGGCGTTCTGCTCCTGGATGAGGCGCATCGCCATCAGGCCCCCGGCCACGTCCGCTCCTGTGCAGAGCGCGCCGAAATACATCGAGTTGAGGTGGTTCTTGTTTCTTTTCGTGAAAGGGAGGCGAACGACGGTCTTTTGGTCCGTGAGCTCGAGAACGGTGGGCGAGACGAAGAAGATCAACGGGATCTTCAAAAAGCCGAACGCGCGCATGAAGAGCGTTTCTCGGATCGGATCGGGGATCTTTTTGCTGAGCTCTTTGGCCAGTCGATTGAGTTTCACCATGAGTCCAGTATCCTACGGCGGAAAGCCGATCGAAAGCTTGATCGCGCGATATTCAGGATGAATTTCGCCGGACGAGGTCCGGATCACCAGTGCCGGCTCGTTCCAGGTCCGGCCCCTGAAACTTTCAGGAAGATGGTCGCGGCTCATCATCAGAAAGAGCGAGAGCAGAGGTGGTTCACCCTCCCTGAAAACCACCGGCCTTCTTCGGACCAGGCTGAGTCCGGTTGATCTCGCGGCATTCTCGACGCGGTCGGCCTGGTTATCGGGGAAAACCACCGCGAAAACCCCTCCCAAAGCCAGATGCCGCGAGGCACGCTCGCAGTAATCCTGCACCGAGCCTCGCAGCTCGAAGCGGCAGGCGAGCTTCTGGGGGTGCTCGCTGGTCACGCCGGTTCCCAGAGGAAAATAAGGAGGGCTTCCCAGGATCAGATCGAAGCGCTCCTCGGGCAGAAGCACTGCGGGATCCCTGAAATCCCCTCTCCTGATTTCGTAACGGTCCGCGACGCCATTGTACTTCGCCGATTTCTCGGCAAGCAGGACGCTCATCTCCTGAGCCTCGATCGTGACGAAGCTCGCCCCGGGCAATCGCCAGGCCGCCACCATCCCCACCGACCCGATCCCGCTCCCGAGATCCAGAACGCGGCGCGCGCTCGGGCACCAGCTCGTGCCGTACCAGGCCGTCAGGATATCATCCGTCGAGAACCGATGCCCATCGCGATACTGGAAGATCCTGAAGTGGCCGCTGATCGCGTCCAATGTCTCACCCGGCCCAGGCGCGAGCCCTCCGGGCACGCGGGCCCCCGGCTTCGCCCAACCCTTGAAGAAATCGTCTTCGGCCATTATCGCTCCAGAGCCGCGAGCTTCTCTTTGAAGACCTTGAGAAAGGCCTCGGCATTGCGTGAAAGCACCTTCTTCTTCCTCCTGACAAACTTCAAAGAGTAGCTGAATCCGCGTTCGCTGGGAACCGCGACCAGCTTGCGATCGCGGAGCTCGTCCTCCACCATGAATTTGGGGAGCAACGCCATCCCGAGTCCCTCGAGAACCATCTTCTTCTGCGCGTCCAGATTATTGCTGCTGATCCCGACACTGACCTTCACCCGATTCTCCTCGAGCATCTGCCGGACAGGGAAAGCCCTGCTCTTCGGATAGTCCACTTCTCGCGAGATGATGAACGAGCCTGCCAGGCGTTTCGAAGCCGGCTCTCCCGCGGTCCGCACCAGCACGAAGGGCACCTGACCCAGCTCCTTCACATCGAAATGCGCATCACCCGGGTGGGTGAAGAAAATCCCGAACTCGATCCGGCCAGCGAGAATCTCCTCGCAGATGAGGTTCGAAGCTCCTGCGAAGAGAGATGGCTTCACTTTGGGATGCGCGCTCAAAAACTCCCGCATTACTCGCGGCATCAGGTAGGAACACACCGAGTCGGTCACGCCGAACGAGAGCGGTCCCTGGCACTCCTCTTTTTCCCAGCCCGAGAGTCTCCGGATCTGCTCGACTTGATCGAAGATCAGCTGACAGCTCCCGAAAATCCGCTCGCCCGCAGGCGTCATACGCACCCCATTCTTGTGTCGCTCGAAAAGCGGCAAGCCGAGCTGAGCCTCGAGTTGCTTCACCATTTTACTGATCGCGGGCTGCTGGATCCGCAACACCTTCGCTGCGCGGGTGAAGCCCCCCTCTTTGGCTACGACATAAAAGTATTTGAGGTAATTGACTTCGAGCATCGCGAGTCATTCCTATCAGGAATGAGTTTCGTTGCTATTATCTATTTTCAGGCTTCATCAAAATTCTGCACACTGACTTGGAGACCGGGAGGGTCTGAATGACGCACGAACTCTCAAAACCATCTGAATCCACCCCCTATTTGCCTCAGGAGCCCAAGCCAGGGCCTACGCAGAATGAAGGCTTCCTAACCCCCAATGACCGTGACGAATCCCGCCGCCATCAAGAGCCTCGCGAAGGCCAGGCCACGCGCATTGAAAAGCGTTTCAGCGAATACGGCGGATTCTGAAAATTTCAACCTCCATTCTTTTCTTCGAAAGAGCCGCCATCACAGGGTGGCTCTTTTTTTCTTTAATTCCATATAGATATAATACCAACCCCACCTCAAATCCTTAACTCACTAGTTGATTTTATTGGTCAACTTATTTGACAAACAACCTCTGCCTCGGTATGACTCACCGAGCTAAAAGGAGGTCTCTATGAAGATAGAAAACCGAACTCTGAAATCGTATTGGGCGTCAGCCGCGGTCCTGCTCACCTTGGTCGGCACTCCCAAAGCCTTTTCGGACGAACTCACCTGTGCTCCTGGCGAAAATGAAGGAGTGCAGCTCCTGATGACCTCGACGGATACCAAGGATCCTGCTGGCGTGACTTGCATCTATGCGATCCAAGACGGATCCGGCCAGCTCGCCGAGCTGAAAATCACTACGAACAAAATGCACCCCAGACGACCGGAAGAGGCGATCCCGAATCGTCCATTGACTCTGGCTGACCTGAAGGAAGGCGTCACGACTGCTTGGGCAGACGGATCAACCTGGAAAGACGTGGAGGACCTCGAGTCGGCAGAAAAAGAACCTCTTCGAGTCGTCCGACTCGCTTCGACCCCCGACAACGGCTTGACCCCGGAGAACGGCGGCGGGCTCGATCTCTATTTTCTCTCGAGCGCTAAGATCTTCGGCAAACACGAGTATCGCAAGCTCTCCCTGATCGCCGACAAGCAAACCGGAACCTGGAGGGTTCGAACCACGGGCGACGCAGGCGAAATCGACTTCGACAAGCTTCACGCAGACTCCTCGAACGGCATCGCCGGATCGGGTGTGGGCGCCGGAATCAAGAAATTTCAGTTCTTTCGGGATGGTCAATTGGTCTCGGAGGTCGACGTCAATGATCTTCCGAAGATCTCCCAGCAGGAACGCGACGCTCAGGGTCTCAACAGGCGTTGAGCGCTAAGCCTTGCGCCGATCCAAAGCTCAAAGCGCGGCCCTCGCCCAAAGCGAGGCCGCGCTTCTTCTTTTTCAAGTTCCCAATCGGGGGGAGGGTTCTCGAACCCTGCTGAGCTAGAAACGATCCTTACCAGGCCGGCTTCCACACCCCGCCGATTTCCAATCGCCTGCTTGTGTCACTACGCTCGCCGTAGGTAAAGGTTTCGCTTCCAACGCCGACTTTTAGCCCAAAATCTCCTTTGTCCGATCGACCGCTGATCTTGCCGAGATTGATCTGGCCGGTGTAATGCCAACCCTTATAGCTTTCGCCCTCGCCGTTCTTACCCAAGAGGGTGCGAGACTCGACCTCGCGGCTCAATTCAACCAAACGGAACCACTTATTGCCGGTCAGCGCCTTGACGAGGGCGTTATGCCCCGGATGCACCGACTGAACGCTTCGGCGGCCGATCGACCAGCCGCCGGGGGTCGCCGTACCTAGATTGTCATGATAGCCCAGCTCAATCTCCTGGTTCACTTTCACGAGGTTGAGATCTGCTTTGATCTGAGCCCCGGCCGCTCCGGTGCCGCGCGCGGCGGGATCCCGGAGGAAAGTTACGCTCGGGCCTGCTTGCACATTCACCACTCCAAACAGCACCTTCTTTTGAATAGGCAAAGGGGCCCAATGGCCGCGGACCGCTACTCCTTGCTCATTCTTCCCGATGCTGAGATCAACGCCACTCGTCGGGTCCAGATTTTTGTAACTGACCTTGAAGCCGTTTCCACCCACATCAGAGTGAGTGATGACCGCCTCGATGCGCCTCGGATTGTCCGTTCCTTGGGTGGTTTCGCCCGACTTTTCTTCTTCTGCCCTCGGAGCAGGCTCCGCTTGTTGAGCCAGGGCCAAAGACGGCGCGATCACCAGAAAGCTCGTGATCGCCAAAATTTCTTTCAACTTCGGTTTCATACTTTCACTCCTCTTTGCTGGTCGACCGCGTTTCACTTGCCACCGCCGAAAAGTTTCGCCGGGTGAGCGGAAAGTGTGACCTTAGTGGACGCGCCGCGGACCAATTGGCGATCTTCTCCGGGAGAGACGGAGTACATATCAACTCCACCTCCAACATCTAACCAGTCTGGAAGCCACTTCCATCGGTCACCTGTGAATACCGCCTCGACTCCGCCGTGAGTTTGTACGGCCCAATCGAGGTACGGAATCCCTTCTTCCTCGTTCGAATCGATGAGCCGAATCCCTACGTCCGTAGCCAGTTTGATAGCATCAGCGAAGAGACTCAGGTCTGCCTGGTGCTTAATCCCGATCGAGAGTCTACGGCCCTCGACGCCGGGTAGGGAAGCCTGTCCGACTGAGGCCCCGAAAGTATGGGCGAATCCTTGGAACTCCCCATCCTCGTCGCGCACGCCAGAGCGCCATACGATCCCGCCTTCGGTGACCTCGATGTAGTGATTTTTCTCATTCGTAGCCGAAACGCCAAACTCATCGACTCTCCCTGTCTTCCTGTTTTTCAGCGCAAACAGAAGAGCCTGTGCCGTCATCCGCTTCTCGCTGCCGTGACCGGATTTCTCCTGTGAAACTTCGCCACTGAAACTTTGACCACCCAATGCCCCGGCGGGTCTTTCCAGAGTCGCGCTCGCGCCCCATGCCGCTGTAGGCTTCAAGCCTGGGAGGTGGGAGCGATCATTGCCTAGTGTGCCCACATTCCCGTCGATGGTGGCCTTTCCTTTGAAACGCTTCTGATTCACGTCTTTTCCAGGCTCTCGTTCGGGCAGCGGCTCAAGGCCATTTTCTAATACCCTTTCGACGGCCTTGTTGATTTTGTCCGTAAACCGTTCCTGCGCGTGTGCCAACGGGGCGCAAACCACAGACACGAGCGCGATGGCGACCGCGCGCTTCAGCTTCAAAAGACTCATATCAATTTCCTCTCCACTCTGATCGCCGGAGCGGTCTCCGGTCTCCGCTATCTAGCTAGAGCAAGGAAGAGGCCAGCATGCTGGGTTTGTCATGAGGACTGGAATTCAAAGGCTTTTCGCGAACCGATGTTCAGCAAACGAACACCTGCATTGGGCGACTGTCTAATTCGATGACAGGCACTTTTTCGAAAGAAGGCCGGGACTATCGCTGCGATTGAGAGGGAAGAACAGGCCCCGGCGGACGAAAAAAAACGTCCTTGAGGAAGAGTCCTCAAGGACGTTCTTGATTCTAGGATCAATCAGAAAGGCTTACTTCTTACCCCTCTTCTTCTTCCGATAAGCAGCTTTCTTATCGAGCGCGCGCTTGGACTTCGCGGCATGGAAAGCCTTGCGGTACTCGGGATCCGAAGCTAGCTTCTGAACCCGCTTTTTCCGCCCAAGCGCCCGAAGGGTCTTGCGGCCCAGGTTGGCTTTTTTCGCGCCTTCGGATTGCTGAGATGTTGCTTCTGCCATTGATCTGCTCCTTAACTCGATTCCTACACTCAATTTCCCTGACTTAAATCGTGGAATTCGCCATCGCCCCGAATGAAAAAGCTCGTCGAATTCTGGTCATCTTTCAGGGGAGTTCTCACTCTCCACTTCACCATCAGCGCCATGGCCCCAATCGGGTCGGCGTAAGTTCCTGCGTTTACCACAGATGTGACCGATCCTTCAGCATCTAATTGATATGCCCAGCTGACATCCGCATCCGGAATGATCGAAACATTGGTCAGGTATTGCCCCTGACCGTTCAGACTACCGCCGTAGGTGTAAACGATTCGATAGCTGAACGAGACGACTTTCACTCCGTAGAGGTTCTTGTAGGTCACCTCGAAAACCTTGGAGCGGGGAACTTTCCAGCCTTGCAAAGAGCTCCAGTGATAGGTCCCCAGCGGAAGCGCATCCGCCGTCGCGGGCGTCAAGTTGACGACCGGCCTTCTTCCTTCGATCAGCTTCCAGATCTCGACCCCCAGATTGACGATCTGGGCCGGATCAATCGAGAAAGAAGGAGCCAAGAAATAGGGCCGATACGCTACTTCGTCCCGAGTCACGAGC
>CAYNDM010000097.1:0-9721 GCA_964395265.1 uncultured Bacteriovoracaceae bacterium | reverse complement strand
ATGAATCGCGAGGGGAATTCGCGCGCTGAGCACGACTTTCTCAACAGCCTGCTAGGAGCCCAAAACTTCAGTTTTCAGCGCTTCTTCCCGCTTTGCTGCATCTTTTGAAGCATGTCCATCGCGGCTTTGAGCTGGGCATCCATGTTCGGATTGGCTCTGCCTCCGGATCCTTTGCCCCGAGACATGGCGCCGAAGGGTCCTGGGGCTCTTCCGCCTGCGCGGGCTCCCCCCATTCCTTTCATCATTCCTTGCATCTGAGCCAAGGCTTCATTCATGTCCTTCGCTCCAGGAAACGCCATCTTCAGCATTTGCTCGCTCGCGCTTTTGAGTTTCAAGAAGAGAAAGATATTGATCGCGGTCAGCGCGATCACCAAAACCCAACTGATTATGACCCAAGTCGACATATGCTGGGGGTTATGCCTCAGGCGGGCCGCGCTTGGCAATGCCCTTCATGGCCAGGTGGGTAGCTCAACGCCGTACGGCATCTCGAAGGATACGTCATTCCCCAGGCATTTTTTGCAAAGGGACTTTGGCAGGATCTTGGAGCGAAACCCACGGTGCCCCTCATCCCAGAAAAGACTGAGGATCCAGGAGCTCAACCAACGACGGGTCGCCTGGTCATCTGCGGGAACCTTCGCCAAGGGGAGCGACAGGCTGGTTCCCCTTTGCCTAAAAGGCAGATCGAAACCCGCTACCTCGTTGGCTTCAAGATCGAGACGCGATGAGTAACATTCGAGAGATCCTTCGCTCGGGCTTTGAAAAACGATCTCACGAGGAACGGGGACCCGCGAAAGCGTTTGACGCACGCAAGCCGGAGCCTCCTCTGGATTCGACAAGACGACACTTGGCTGTGCGTCTCGGCTCAGGCGATAAACCAAAGTCTGGGCCTGGGTGACCGATTTCAAACAGGCTCGGATCGCTCCGTAGTCCAGCTCCTTCAAAATGAAATCGAGGCTCTCACAGTCGAATCTTTCATTCGGCAATGTTCCACTGCGATAGTCGATACCTCCCGGCCCGGCTTTGGGATCGGCGCCCGACGACAGGGGCCTTCTTGCTTTGACGGTCTCGGAGATGAGGCGCGGCACCCAATGAGTGTTCTTCGGCGTGGTGGAGCAATTCACCAGAACCGAAGCGAAAAAGAGGAGCACCGGAAAAGTCATCCATCTCGTTTTCATTCTCACACCCACGCCGCGCCAAGTATTCGATGCGACCGTCCATCCAGGCACGTCGATTGCAAACCAGGCGGCCCATCTGCGCTGCAATAGATACTCAGCGTAATCCGCTTTTGTCGATTATTCCACAGGAGGACTGATGAAAAGCACTCTCACGATACTGGCAGTTGGATGCATGGGCGTGGCCCTCGCAGGTTGCGCCAAGGATTCTGCCAATAAGCACTTCCCACAAGGAAAGAATCCCCAGGAAGAAAAACAGATCGCTCCAAGTTGGAAGATTCAGCTGGAGTCTCCGGAGTTCTCGCAGGGGTTCACGATCAATGCGGACGGGACCTTCAAGGTCGGCGGAGGCGAGCTCAAAGGGAAAATCACTCCGGTGGAGATCAAGGAGCTCGAGGCCGCCGTGTCCACCATCCTTTCAAGCGACGACCTGACCGCGCTTCCTGCACCGACCTGCACGGCTCGGGAAGAAGCAGGTGACACCGCTTCCCTGATCCTTCATCGATATGAGGTCAAAGCCGAAGTCATCACCCAGAGCGAAACCGAAGTTTGTGTCTCGCTCTCGAATGCCGAGAACGCACATGCGCTGTATCAGGTCGCTCTCCGGCTTGCGCAAGGCTTCTACCGGGACCCAGCCGGCGCCTGTGGACAAGCGTTGATCGAATACAATCGCTTCCTGGACACGGCTCGAAGCTGCGAATCCAACGCGGAGTGCGCCTACGTCGACCATAACTTCGCCATCGCAGAGCCCAATGGCCTGGTTCACGCGATTCCGGTGGATTCCTGCCAAGCGTATGGCCCCATCGGAGCCGCCAACAAGGGCACGTTCGACACCCTGGCCGCTTCGGACGCTTTCCAAAAAGTCCAGAATGCCTGCGGAGAGGCATACCGTCCTGGCTGCACGAGCTATCCGATCTACGATCAGCTCGAAAACTGGGCGGCACCCAAATGCGTCCAGAAGAAATGCCAGGTCGATCCCGCGGTCTGGGAGCAATAATACGCAGGTCCCTGCGTGACATCCTGGAGCGTGGCTCGTATTCGAGCCACGCTCTTTTTTTTGCGTCAATGACAGGTTCTCGGTGGCGAAACCATGGCACCTCGATTGCAACCTCCCCGCCTGCGAGCCGGCTCCCATGAGGAAACAAGATGTTCTCTCCCAGCACCAAGACGAAAATCGCGCTGATCCTGACCAGCCTCTTCCTGATCGCGGGCTGCGCCACTCGCGAGGATGCAGGGACTTTCGGCGGAACTGGCAGCCGCCTTCCGCCCCGCCCTAACGCCACCTTGGCGGAAGGCTGGAAGAAGCTGGAGCTCCGAACCTATCTGTATAGCAGCGTCGCCGAGATCGAGGTGGACAGCTCCGGGCATTTCTTCTCGGATTGGGCGGTATGCACCCGCAGGTCCGAGGGCGTTTTCGGGGTTTTAACTCCGGGCGATTGGGAAATCGTCGCGAGGGCGGTCAACTCCTTCGTGAACGCCGAACGGACAAGCCAACCGCATTGCTTTGCGTACACGGAGCCCAACGGCCGTTACGGCCAGATCGCCTTCAGCGACGAAGCCTGGGTTCATCAGCCGAATGCCAAAGACACGATTCTCCAGGTGGGCGACAGAGAAGAGATCTGCACCACTCTCGCTGACCTGAACCTGGCCAAGGAAATGGTTGGCGCGATCAATCGCATGCATCGAGTGATCACTCTGGCGGATTGCCCTACGGGGATCGGCGATATTCGCCCTTGATCCGCATCCGCCTCTCGGCGCTTCAAGGACGATGACTCGACAGGCCACGGAAGGCCTCTTCCATCCGGGCCCTGACTTCCGTGGTGAGCCGATCCAGATCTTTGGACGTCAATCCTTGAGTCGAGATAGGGGGCAGGACTCGGATCCTCAATTCTCCCCCGAGCAGTTTTCCCTCTTTCCACCCCGGCAGATCGTTCAGCGATTGGCAGACGATCGGAACGATCGGGACGCCAGCCATGATCGCCATATGGAACGCGCCTTTTTTGAAAGGCAACAAGCCCTCGCTGGACCGATTCCTGGTGCCCTCGGGAAAGATCAAGATCGAAGCCCGCTTTTCTTTCAACGCCTGGACCGCCCGTTCGAGACTAGCCATGGCCCTGGCCCGGTTGGAGCGGTCGATGAGGATATTACCCGCGGCCGCGAAGGCGATGCCGAAGAAAGGAACCCAGATCAACTCCTTCTTTCCGACCGTGATGGTCCTGCGAGGATAGACGGATCCCAGGGTCAGCACGTCGATCGCATGCTGATGATTCCCGACGTAGATGCATGGCTGGTACGAGGTCAGATGCTCCCCGCCCTCGAGGCGAATCCGGATACCCGCCAGCTTGAGCCCGATTCCGGTAATCAGGCGGCCGATGTCGTGGTCCAGGTCCAGATCGCCCCATCGGAACAAGGCCATGAAAAACCCGATGAACGAGGCGATCCAGAACCAAAAGATGATGAGCGCGGCTTTGAGATAAAACATAAGGGGCTGTACTCAAAAAGAGCACAGCCCCCCTTCTGGCATCAACTAGATTCAACGGCTTCCAGAATGAGCTACTCGCCGCGGGCGGCGGCCATGATGGCGTCGACCACGTCATTCCTGATCTCCTTGTTGAGGCTCCTTCGGGTGTTGCGGTCGTCGAGCATGGCGTAGACGAAGTCAGGATGCTTGCCTAGGTTCCAGGGGTTCCACTTCCACTCCCCGAATACGATGTCGTATCCACCGTCGCTGCGCTTGTTCCCGATCAGGTCGTACGTATAGTAGTAGGTCGGCCACTTTCTGAGGTCGTCGTCGTGCGTTTCGTATGGAGCGGCCGTGTGAAGCTCGGCGATCACGTTCAGGCGATGATCCGGATCCTTCGAATCCGGCCTGATCGAGAAACTCACATTGAAGACCGGAATCGCCCAGATCTCTTTTTCCATTTCGCGATCGATCATGAACGGGCGGCGCTTCTCGAACATCTCCGCCTGCATGAAGCGGTGAAACTGATCGGGATAGATGTCGTCCGGGTTCGACCCGATCTTTCCGTCATCGCCCTGAAGCCCGTACTGCTCGCCGAAGATCATCAGGTTGTCCATATGGCCGTAGGTGTGGGTCAGAAGCATCTGGAGATCACGGCCCGTGAAGATTTCTCCCTTGAAGCGAATCGACTTAAGCCCCCGACGATTGAGAATCAGCTCCGGGTCCTCTTCCATGATCGAAGCCATGGCCCACGCGTAACACCTTCCATCCGAATCCGACTTTCCTCTCGCCCATGCCTTTTCTTCGGCGACCGCGTCGGAGGGGATCCCCATGGCCCTAGAGACCCGTTCATACTTCTTCAGCAGGGACTGCTCCCCCGAGGTAATATGAGGATCGACGTACGGCATCCACCAGCCGACCCAAGGGGTCTTTCCCGGGTTTTCCTCGGAGAAAGCGGTGAGCTCGCCCGGATAGACGGTCAAAGGCCCGTAGGTTTCGTAGACATCCAGAAACTTCGGGCTGCGGGACGGAAAGGAGATCCCGGCCTTGGGCGCTGGCTCCTGACCGCACCCTGTGAGCAGAATCGCGAACAGCACGGCGACCATCGACGATCGCGCAGCATCCTTCATTGACGGATGGATCATATTTCCTCCTCTTCAAAAAACCGGGGAAACAAGCTCTCACGCCTGTTTCCCCGGGATATTCGATCATCAAAACGAATCGACTCAGTTGGCTCTCGGTTTGTCCCCGTTCTCGTCGCAGTTGGAGTAGCGATTTCCGGTATCGACGACCACGACGTTCTTCGGCTTCTGGCCGCCTTTGCTGGGATTGATCTTGCCTTCGCAGAATTCGTTCAGATCCTCGATCCCAAGTAGATCCGCGCAGGTGACTGCAACGGGGATCGTGAAGCTCTCGAGCACTTCCTTGAAGGAAGAGCAGCTGCCTTGCATCGCGGCCGCTTCGCGAGCGGCACTGTTGCGAGCGATATGAAACTTGTTCGCGAAAAGTTCCGCATGAACCGTGCGAGTGCTCGGGAACGTCACGATCCCAGGCTTGTCAGGAGTCCAACGATAGGTCTCCTGGGTGCACTGGACCTGAATGTCCTTGGGCTCGATCTGGAGACCAGGCGCGGTCTGCCAGTTCTGGCATTGCCATTTGAGCTGCTCGAGAGTCAGCTCGTGCTTCGGATGTTCAGGTTTATCCGTAGCGAACGCACTTCCAACCGACAGTGCGGTGATCAGCAAACCGAAAGAGAACTTGCGCATGATAATTCCTCCGTGAGGGTTCTTGATGTTATTGGCCGGACGTACTGCATGGCCTCAACTGGCGCGACACCTTGTGCAACCGTGGTGCCAGCCAGCCAATGCAGAGCGGGCGTCATTCTATGCGGGATGAGCCGGATGACGTGCGGCACCAACCCTGCGCGCTGGCCGGCGTTGCGGCGTGTTGTTTCGGCTTTTGCACGGCGCGATCTGGAACTTGCAATGCGGATCCGAAACAGGACGCACAAGGAAAAGTCGATCGTGGGAATGGCATCAGGGGGAGCAAGGGGTCAAAAAGCAAAACGGTCATTGAAGCGTTTGATTCCGCGCTCCTGATGACCGTTTTGCGAAACTCGAGGAGTAGATTACCCCTCGGAAAGGGCCGATCTACTCCCTGAGAAACTGCAGAAGCCGTGCCGCGACCCTCAGTCGAGATTATAGCGGCGGCGCTTCCTCCAAAGCGTGCTGAGGTTGATACCCAGAACGCTGGCCGCCTCCTCGAGCGTGCGAGTCGTGTTCAAAACATGCTGGATATGCGCCTTCTCCAAATCCTCCAGGCTCACGTCCGAAGGAGTCATCGCGATCATGGTTCCGGGCCCGACCGCCTGAGTGGACGCATGCTCCAAGACCCGTTCAGGCAAGTCGTCCACGGTCACGTACTCGCCCGTGCAGAGAATGGCCGCGCGCTCCAAAGCGTTTTTGAGCTCGCGGATGTTTCCCGGCCAGCCATAGCTGAGGATTGCTTTCTTGGCTGCTTCATCGAGAGGACGTGGGCTTCGTCCTGTCGCGGCGAAAGAACGGGCCAAGAGCTGATCCGCCAGAGGGAGGATGTCCTCCGGACGTTGCCTGAGCGAAGGCATGTGGAGCTCGATCACGTTCAGGCGGAAATAGAGATCCTCGCGGAATCGACCCTCTTTGACCTCTCGCTCGAGGTCCTTGTTGGTCGCGGCGATGATCCTCACGTCCACCCTGATCGTTTTCGTATCACCCACCCTCTCGAACTCGCGCTCCTGGAGGAAGCGAAGGAGCTTCGTCTGAAGATTGGGCGAGATCTCGCCGATCTCGTCGAGGAAGACCGTGCCGCTGTCAGCCAGCTGCAAGCGCCCGGTCTTGTCCTTGACCGCGCCTGTGAAAGCTCCTCGCACATGCCCAAAGAGCTCGCTTTCGAGAAGATTCTCTGAAAGGGTAGCGCAGTTCACGACAGCGAACGGCCCCTTGGCCCTGACGCTCCCGTCATGAATGACCTTCGCGAGCAGGGTCTTTCCGGTGCCGCTCTCGCCGGTGATCAGGATGGTCGAGTCCGTCACCGCCACCTTCTTCGCCGTTTCCAAGAGCTTGTGCATCTTGGGATTGCTCGAAACGATCGTCGAAGGCTCCGAAAGGGCGTCGACCTGGTCCCGCAGCCGGGTGTTCTCGTCGCGCAGCCTCCTGAATTCCTCGATCCTGCTGATCAGATGCTCGAGCTGTTCGGGAGTGAACGGCTTGACCAGGTAATCGTAGGCGCCGCTCTTCATCGCAGCCACGGCCGTATCGATGCTGCCGTACGCGGTCATGATCACGGGCGTGGCCGACGGAAAGTACTCCCTCGCCTTGTTGAGGAGATCGAGCCCGCTCATCCCGTCCATGCGCAGGTCGGTCAAGAGAATGTCCGGCACCTGCTTCCGCATGAGCGTGATGGCCATCTCGCCGCTGTCCGCGATCTCGACTTGATGACCGCTCTCCTTCATCGCGGCTTCGATTGTCGTGCAAATGCTCTTTTCATCATCAACCACTAATAGACGTGCCACTTATCCCCCTTTTTTCTGCCGTTGATGCAGAACTTCCGTTCTTGGTGTTCGTGATTTTCGAATTTAGCCCGGAGAGCTGCGTCGCTAGAGTCTCGGAACGCTTGAGAGGAAGCGTAAAACAGAACTCGGCGCCTTGCCCAGGCTCGCTGATGACCCAGATGCGTCCGCCATGGGCCACGATGATCTCGCGCGCGATCGCCAACCCCATGCCCACGCTGCCCGAGCGCGCGACCCGGATATCGTAGAAGGGATTGAACTTGTCGAAGATGCTTTCCTGGCGGGAGCGATCGATGCCTGGGCCGCTGTCCCTGACCCGGATCTCCACCACGTCCTCTTTCTTCGTGACCTCGGTCCTGACATGCCCTCCCTTGGGGGTATGCCGGATGGCGTTGGTCAGCAAGTTCGCGATCGCCCATGAAATCTTGGTGGCGTCCGCGGGGATATGGATCGAGCGCCTTCCGCCTGGGAGCTCCAGGGAGATCGAGACGCCCCTCTCGCCGGCTTGAAGCTGGAAGTGCTGGACGGACTGGCGCAGCAGCTTGGCCACGTCTACGTTCTGGATCTCGAGCTTCTGCGTGATCATGTCGAAGCGCGAGACCGAGAGGAGATCGTCGATCAGGCCGCGGAGCCGATCCACGTCGTCCGCGCAGGTCTCGATCAGGGCGCGATGGGTGAGATTGGGAATCTGATCGATGGACTTGCGAAGCAGGCGCGTAGCCATGGTCAGGCTGGTGACCGGAGTCTTTACTTCGTGCGAAAGCGTGGCGATGAAGTGGCTCTTGGCTTGCTGGCCTTCCTTCACCAGGGTGATATCGCGCGCGAGCACCAGGGCGTTGGCCTGCCATCGATCCAGAAGCTGCTCGATCGGGCCGTCGAAAGAATGCTCGACTTGCTCGATCACTTCTTCAGAAATCGGGTAGGACTGGAGCAGATAGAAAAGCTTGCGCTGATCGGACTGGATCTCCAGCTCGACGGGAATCGTCCGACTGGTGGCTTCATAGAGCGCGACCACTCCTTGCTTGTGCTGGCGCTCGCGCTTCTCGCCCAACCCATCCTCGCTCCACTCCTGGGAGGAGGACGCCATGACGGCGCGCGCCTCGGCGGTGATATTCAGGCCACGCCATGCCTTGCCCGGAGCGAGCCCCAAAATCCTCTCTCCCACGGGATTGACGTAAACGATCTCATCGTTGCGAAGGAGAAAAATTCCGTCAGAGATCGAGGCGGCGATGATGTCGGCCCGTCTCTTCTCGATCAGGAGCCGCTTCACGTTCAGCGTTTGGTAAGCGTGAAGCCGTTGCAGCAACTGCTGGAAGCTTTCGGACACGCGCCTGACTTCCGGCACCCGACCGCCGAAAAGCGGAATGGTCTGCGGAAGGCTGCCTTCGACGTTGATCTGATCGAGATGGCTGGCCAGAGCAGAAAGCGGGCGAGTCACGAGGTTGATCACCCGCCATCCGACCAGAAGCGTCCCCACGACGAACGCTCCCAGAAGGATCCATGCGCTTCGGGCCCAGTTCTCCATGGTCCTGCCGAAGCCGTGGAACACGCGATACATCCCGTTCTCTTGGGCAACGATAGCGGCCTCCACCGCAGAGGACACGTCGTCTCGAAGGTCCCAGACTTTCAATGCCGACACCGGATCATCCAGCGATGCCGACGACAACGCGGCCACATAGTCATTGAATCTTTGATTGATCTGCTCCAAGGACTCGCGCTCTTGCGGGCCCATGTCGCGGCTCCGCAGATCATCGAGCGCCTTGCGCATCCGCTCGATCGCCTCGCCCCGGATCTCCCTCTGCCACATCAGGCGGTCCACTTCGGAGAGGAGCATCTTCAGCCTGATGGTCTGCTCAAGCTCGGCATGGCGATGAAGGGCGGCCACGCTCGCGTTCATTCCCGCCCGGTACTGGGCGTAAATCAGCAACCCTGCCAAGACTATGGCCAGCGCGGTCAGCAAGACGAAAAACGACCAGAGCCTCGCCCGAATGGATGACGGCGGAAACCCTCGCCTCGAGACCAAGCCGATTCTCAGGCGGCCTATCGCGCGTCCGATCTGATGGATCAGCTGATCAGGCGCCATCCCTCACTTCCCTGCGCCAAACCAACCGAGCTCGTTTGGCCCAAATCGTTTCAGGAAAATAATCCGAACAAAGGACGAGAAGACGATCCAGCTTAGCTCCCTTCGGAAGCGACTTCCGAAGATGGACCAGTCCTTCTCCCAACAGAAACAATGCCTCTGGAAAATCCTCATGCTCCGGCTCGAGCTCGATGAACCGCTTCAGCAAGGAGGTCGACCAAACGTAATGAGGAACGGCGTCGATGAACTTTCCCGCCCGGTGATAACCGCGTCCTTCGGAGAAATGCTCCCGCGCCAACTCAA
Source organism: uncultured Bacteriovoracaceae bacterium (assembly GCA_964395265.1). Classification (GTDB taxonomy): domain Bacteria; phylum Bdellovibrionota; class UBA1018; order UBA1018; family UBA1018; genus CAYNDM01. The sequence goes on along the minus strand of CAYNDM010000097.1, from coordinate 158 downwards.
GGATCGCATCGGCTCCAGGAGGCGTTCTCTGCATCTCCTCCTCGCTCGCGGCCCACATCCGAAGCGCCTTTCTCCACCGACTCATGGATCCGACCATCTCAGGCGAATCGGGGTGGGTGGCGCGCCCGCCTCCGCGACACCGCGTCTTCTGCTTTGTC
>CAYNDM010000096.1:0-9796 GCA_964395265.1 uncultured Bacteriovoracaceae bacterium | reverse complement strand
TTGCCTGAACAACGGAGATCAGCACAATTCCCGATACTACGCTGCTGTACCGTGGTTACACAATTGAGGATCTGGCCGCGAACTGTGGATTCGAGGAGGTCGTGTACCTTCTCTGGAACGGTGATCTACCCACTCAAGATCAGCTCAAGACTTTCAAAAACTAGCTCTCGGTCAACTATGCCCTGCCATCCGGCTTTCTTCCCTTCCTTGAGACTCTAGCTAAGATGGAATCCCATTCCATGGCCAAGCTTCGCACGGCGGTCTCTTTCTTCGGTCTTTACGACAAAACCGCGGAAGACATCACTCTGGAGGGCGTACGCAAGAAAGCCGCTCGCTTGACGGGATCGATCGGAACCATGGTCGCCGCCGTCTCCCGGCTGGAGCAAGGGCAGAAGGTCGTCGAACCCAAGGCGGATCGATCCATCGCCTGGAACTTCCTGAACATGATTCGCGGCAAAGAGCCAACGGCGGAAGAAGAAAAACTCTTCGACACCGCGCTCGTATTGCATGCCGATCACGAGTTGAACGCGTCCACGTTCACAGCCCGGGTGGTCGCATCCACGACCAGCGACTACTACAGCGATATGACCGCCGCTCTAGGCTCTCTGAAGGGTCCCCTTCATGGCGGAGCCAATGAGCAGGTCATGCTCATGCTGAAAGGCATCGGATCCTACGACAAAGTCGACGCCTTCATCGATGATGCCATCGAGAACAAGAAGAAGGTCATGGGGATCGGTCATCGCGTTTACAAGAACGGCGATCCGCGAGCCAAGATCCTCAGGGAGATGTCCCTGAAAAATTGCAAGGAAGCCGGGCTTGAGGATTACCACCTCATACTTGTCCGCATTCAGGAACAGATGGAAGAGCGCAAAGGCTTGATGCCCAACGTGGACTTCTATAGCGGCCTTGTTTATACCGCTCTCGGCCTTCGTCCCCGCGACTTCACACCGATCTTCGCGGTAAGCCGCGTCTCCGGCTGGTCGGCTCAAGTTCTCGAGCAATACGCAAACAACCGGATCTACCGACCTCGGGGATTCTACACCGGCCCTACCGACCGTAAGGTGAAGAAATAAGACCACGAGCAGGGATTGGGCGGTTTCAGACGCTTTCTCTCCGGCCCTGCTCCAAGCGCAGGTCGATCTTTTGAAGCAGCGACTGGATCTCCGAGCGAAGCTGATCCAGATTCCGGAAGTCCAGGCCTAAATCCCCTTCGAGGCGATCCGTTTTCAGTTCGGAATACTCCTCGAAGCGACTCAGCGCCAGCTGGAGATCCTTGCGGACGTTCCAAAGCTCCGAGGCATCTTTGTCGATCGTCGAATAGCGAAGCTTCGAGAGAGCAAGCAGAGCTCTCAAGTGAAACGGTGTGTTCTTCACACTCTGCTCGAGAACCTGCACGGCTTGGCTCTTTTGTCCGGCGGCAGCGAGCGCCTCGTGCAGCCAAAGCGACGCCTGCTCCGAAGGCTGATTGCCCTTGTACCCCGCGCGGAGTTCCTCGATGGCCTCCTTCAGCTCCACACTCTTATGAAGCGCTCGACCTAGCCAGAGCCGGAGCTGAGGTTCGTTAGGATTCAGTCTCCGAGCGAGACGCAGGCGCTCGGCGGCGCTATCGAAGTCGTTGTCCAAGATCAACGATTGCCCGAGCCGAAGGAGAACCTCCACGTTATGAGGCTCCTTCTGAAGCACTTTCTCGAAAACATCCGCGGCCGTTTTCGTACGACGAGCGTTCAGATGCCCGAGTCCTTCCTGATACTGCTGGTAAGAAGCGTTGGTGAGAAACTGCCTAGAACAGATCGCTTGCCTGCGAATCAAGACGTCCTTGCGCCGACCACTCTCCCGATCAGCGGCTTCACTCAAGACGATCAGCGCCTCTTCCCTTCGCCCCTCGAAGATCAACGCCTTCGCCAGATCGATTGCGGCGGCAGAGAACCTCGGAGCGTCTTTAAGTACTCCACGAAGAATGATCGCCGCCTCGGCGTACTCCTTCTTCGTCAATCGATCCCGCCCTTCTTGATACCTCGCCAAGGTCAGATAGGAAATATCTGCCGCATAAGCCCGACCACAGGCGATTGAATACATAAAAAGAAGAGAAAAAATGAGTTTATCGAGTCCAGGCAGGCGGGCTACACTGAAAAATGTGGCTCGAGATCCCTGATTTCGGGGCCAAACAGAAGACGGGAGATATGGAGATCTTTCGGCTGCCCTCATGGAATGGAATTAAAGCCAAAACGATCCGGCTTGTCAAAGGCTGGTGCGCCCCACCGCCCGTCGCGCGAACGGCCGTCGTGGCCGTGGCGCTGCTGGGCTTACTTATCCACATCGACCTTGCCGCCGACCTGTCGGGTTCAGCGAACGCTCGTTTTTTCGAAACACGCGTGATTCGCAAGAGCGGCCTGGGACGAATCTACCTGCTCGAAAGCTTGTCAGGCCCAGTTCCGCGTGTTGGCCAGATCGTCCTGCTCAAACGGGGAGACGATCCCGTCATGGCCTTCCGGGTCCTGAGGACCTATGATGAGCGCGCCCATTTCGCGGCGAGAGTCGTGAAGAACTACCCGAACTACCCGGCGCTCGATCCGGGCGACCTTTACACAGGAATATCAAAGGGCGCACCTGGGCCCGAGGAACGTCTTGAGCCACAGGTCGGGGGCGAGCTCCAGCAACTGGAGAACGAGCAAAAAGCCGAAAATCCAAGCGAGGATCCGGAGCCATCATCAGCTTCTCCGGAACCCAGCCCATCACCTAGTCCTTCGCCTTCGCCTAGTCCATCTCCAAGCCCTACTCCGAGCCCCACACCCAGTCCTTTACCTTCTCCTTCACCGAGCCCTCAACCTATTCCAGAAATGAATAGCGCCAAGGAAGAGGCGACCCCTCCTACCTATGAGGCTTTCCCCGAGGCTCTCGAGAAGAGCGCCGTTTCTTCACAGGATCCGGACGACAAGCCGGCCCGCTCGGTCGAGTCCGATCAGACCGTTTTTCGGCAGGCCGCCCCAATCAGCTCTGAATCGCTCCAGGATCCCGCGTTGGCTTCGCCGACAGACCTACCCCCGACCGCTCCTTCCCCTGATGATGAGTTTTTCACCGGCTCGGAGGGAACGCAGATGGCTCGAGCCGACGACTTCGAGTCTGAGTTCGATCAATTCAACGGCGGAGGGTCGGCTAGCTCCACGGAAGGCGCCGATCCACAAGGAGAGGGTGTCTCTTTCGAGGATGCCGAAAAGCAGCTCGAGAAATCCAAAGTTTCGAAACGAAGCGAGCTGGAGGACGACGACGACGCTGACGACCTGGTCGTGACGGTCCAGGAAGTCGACGCGCTCGACAAGAACAACCATGGTTTCTCGATGCAGTTCGGCTATTTCAGGAACAAAAACTCAGCGGGCGACCCCTACTACTACTCTGGCGGCGGGATCCGCTATTCCCTGAAGCTTCTCCACATGATTTTCGCCCGCAGCCCCACAGTGCAGGACTCGATCTCCGCGGAGGGCGGCGCGTTTTTCTACAAGATCATCAATTACGACGACGACAGCAGCTCGTACTCGGTCCTCCCCCTTGTCGGGACGCTCCGCTATACCCTTCTGTTGAACGACAACTACGGGATCTTTCTCTACGGAGGGATGGTTCAGAACCGCGTGATCGCCTCTTCCGGCAATGACGAAGACAAAATCGAAGCGGGTGTCGAGAACCTCAGCGGAACCGGCATAGCGGCCGGCGGCGGCCTAATCATTCGCATGGGACCCAATTGGGAAACGCGCGTGGACCTGGGTATGGATATGTTCGGCGCGGGCCTTGTGCTAAGGTTCTGACATGCTCAAGAACCCACGCGCCCTGTTCCTGCTGCTGACCCTGGCTTTCGCGCCCGCCTGCGGAGTCAAAGGACCGCCTTTGCCCCCGATTGCGGTGACTCCCCAGCAATCCGACGTCCAAAGACCTTCAATGTCGACTCCAGAGGCGTCGCCTCGTCCGACCCCGTCGCCTTAACCGGGCTTCTTTCAGAAGCTGGACCGGCGCACGGGTATTGGGATAGAAGGATCGGCAATGAGCTCTCCCTTCGATTACTTCAAATACAAGGAAAACAATCTGTCTGTCGAAGGCCTCTCTCTCGAAGAGATCGCGAATCAGACAGGGACCCCTGTTTACGTCTACTCCAAGGAAGCATTTCTGAAGCCCCTCAAAAAGCTGCAAAAAGGACTCAAGGGGCTGGACCACCTGATCTGTTTCGCGGTGAAAGCGTATTCGAATATCGCGGTTCTGAAACTCCTGAATCAGGCTGGTGCCGGAATGGACCTCGTTTCCGGCGGTGAGCTCCTCCGGGCTCTGAAGGCCGGAGTGGACCCGAAGGCGATCGTCTTCTCCGGAGTGGGCAAGACGGCAGGCGAGATCATCGAAGCCCTTGAGCAAGGAATCTTCTCCTTCAACGTCGAATCCGTGGCGGAACTGGCGATGATCAGCGCTATCGCCGAACACGCCGGGAAAAAGGCGCCTGTCGCCCTGCGATTCAATCCGGATGTGGACGCCAAAACACATCCGTACATCTCGACAGGGCTGAAAAAGAACAAGTTCGGCATCCAAAAAGCCGAGATCCTGCGACTCGCCCGAAACATCGGGAGCTTCGGCGGAATCGAGCTGAAGGGGATCAGCATCCACATCGGCAGTCAGCTTCTATCACTGTCTCCCCTGGATGATGCGTTCGTAAAAACTCGCAATCTGGTCGAGGAACTGAACGCGATCTTGCCCCAACCCCTGGCTTTCGTGGACCTAGGAGGCGGACTCGGTATCAACTACAGCAGGGAAAAAGCCCCCACGATCAAGCGTTACACCGACTTGATCCAGAGACGTTTCGGACCGAAGTCCAAGATGAAGCACCCTCTGAAGATCCTCATCGAGCCGGGTCGAACGATCGCGGGAAACGCGGGAGTCCTCCTGACTGAAGTGATCTACAAGAAGGACCGGGGCAAAAAGCAATTCCTGATCGTCGATGCCGGAATGAATGACTTACTGCGCCCTGCTCTCTACGGCAGCTACCACGAGATCGTTCCCGCGGATCAAAGTCTCAGTCGTGGACCAAAGAAAAGCACGGACGTAGTCGGACCGGTCTGCGAAAGCTCGGACTGCTTTGCGTCGGACCGCGCCTTATCCGGGAAGATCGGGAGCGGCGACCTCCTGGCCATCCTTTCGGCTGGAGCCTATGGCTTCTCCATGGCCAATAACTACAATACGCGGCCCCGGCCGCCAGAGGTCCTGGTGAGCGGCGACCGATTCGAGATCATACGGGACCGGGAACAGTACGACGACCTCTTCCGTGGAGAGCATTATTGAGGGTTTGAGCGACTTCGTGATAGGCAAGTCGAATGCGAGGCGTTTGGACTGCACTCATTACCCCTTTTACTTCTTCCAACCAGATCGATCTGCCGGCTTACCGGAAGATCCTCAAGGACCAGCGGGACGCGAAAGTCGCAGGAGTGATTCCCTGCGGCACGACTGGAGAGTCCCCCTCATTGAGCAAAGACGAAAAAAAGATGCTCATCGAAGTCGCTCTCGAAGAGCTTCGAGGCTCTGGCTTGGGCGTCATTGCCGGGACTGGCAGCAACAATACGAATGAGACGATCGAGATGTCGACCTGGGCCTCCGACCTTGGAGTGGACGGAGTTCTGGTCGTCACGCCTTACTACAACAAACCAACCCAGGCAGGTCTTGAAGCGCATTTCAGGGCCGTGGCAGATGCGGTGAAATGCCAGGTCGTCCTCTATAACGTGCCTGGCAGGACCGGCGTGAGCCTCGCTCCCGAGACTGTCGTCAAACTCGCTTCACACGAGCGGATCACCGCTCTGAAAGAAGCCACTGGCAACGTCGCGCTGACCAGCGAGATCATGGATGCGCTTGCGCTCGAAAATCGAAGCCTCAGCATCTTGGCGGGAGACGACGCGACTTATCTACCTCTTCTCTCAGTGGGCGCGACAGGAGTGATTTCCGCCTCGAGCAATCTCGTTCCGCGAGCCATGGTGGCCATACTCGAAGCCTATGAGAGCGGCAATGTCGCTGAGGCTCGATCGATCCATCAGAAATTCTATCCCATTTTCAGGGATCTCTTCATCGAATCCAACCCTGGCCCCGTCAAAGCGGCACTATCGTACATCGGTCTTTGCGAGCCTCATCTGAGACTCCCTCTCGTGCCGCTGACCCAGGCCAGCGCCCGCAAGCTGCAAGAGAGCATGAGCCGCTGTGGAATCGCATCTGGGAGATCCCTGTGATCCGCGTCGGGCTTCTGGGGTCGTCCGGAAAAATGGGCAGATGGGTCACCGAGTTGCTCGAAAAAGAGTTTTCAAAGCGGGCCGTGTTGTCGGCCGTCGCCAATCAGCGCACGCCGGTCGAAGAGCTTCTCAAGACGGACGTCATCATCGATTTCTCATCGCCTGAGGCTGTACTGAACCTGGTGCGAGTCATGGCGGCGAGCGAAAGCGAATCATTGCCCGCCCTGGTTGTCGGCAGCACGGGCTGGAAGATCGATGGAAGAAAGGAGTTGGAGGCTCTGGCCAAGAACACCCCAGTCATCATGTCATCCAACTTCTCGACAGGCGTGCTCGCGGTCCTTGAGATCCTGAAATCGGCCTCTCCACTGCTCGAGAAGCTGGGATATTCACCCGTCATCGTCGAAACTCATCACAAACACAAAAAAGATGCTCCAAGCGGAACGGCCCTCCTGCTCCAAAAGGCGATCGCGTCTCACGGGCAAAGCAACACTCCAATTCACAGCGTCCGAGGGGGAGAAATCATCGGGGATCACGACAGCACGTATTACGGGGACGCGGATCACATCACGAGAGGACATTTCGCGCAGCGCCACTCCTACTGCGCGAGAGGAGCGACCGAGGCCGCGCTCTGGCTGGTCGAGAACCGCCGAAGCTCCTCATCCTTCTCAGGCCTGATGGGGATGGATGCTTTCTTCAAAGAACGATTCATTTGACTCAAAGCATCACACTTCACATTCCTTCCCTCCACTGATGGGTCAAAGAGGCTAAAACAGGTTGCAGAAGCGCGGATAACGTCGGTATAGAAAACTGAGTCGTCGGAAAGGGTTCACGGAATATGAATATTTACGTTTGCATCAAACAGGTTCCGGACACTGAAACCAAGATCAAGGTCAATAGCGACGGAAGCTGGATCGACACGACCGGGATCAAATGGATCATGTCTCCCTATGACGAGTTCGCCGTCGAAGAGGCGCTGCGTCTAAAAGAAAAGAATGCGGGCAGCACGGTCACGGTGCTCTCAGCGGGCCCCGCCCGAGTCGTCGACAGCATTCGCACGGCATTGGCGATGGGCGCCGACAACGGCATTCATATCGAAATTCCCGAGACTGCCGACAATAACCTGGCTGCCAAAGCTCTCGCCGGAGCTCTGAAGAAAGAACCCAAGATCGACATCGTTTTTACCGGCAAAGAAGCCATCGACGATGGTGCCGCTCAAACCAGCCAGCTCGTCGCCGAATACGCGGGCATTCCGTACGTCACCGTGGTTCTCGGTCTCGAATACGGAGCTGGCAGCGTCAAAGCGAAGCGCGAAATCGAAGGTGGAGCGTTCGAGCTTGTCGAAGTACCTCTTCCCGCATTGATCGCCGCGCAGAAAGGCTTGAATGAGCCCAGATACGCCAGCCTTCCCAACATCATGAAGGCCAAGAAGAAGGAAGTGAAGACATTCAAGATGGCCGATGTCGGCGTGACCGAGTCGGATCAAAAGATCCGATACAAGAACTTCCAACTCCCTCCTCCCAAACAGGCTGGCAAAAAGATCGAGGGAGATCCCGCGACCCAGGCTAAAGAGCTGGTTCGCCTCCTCCATGAAGAAGCAAAGGTGGTGTGATCATGGCAAAAGTTTTCGTCTTTGCTGAGCAACGTGATGGCCGACTTAAAAAGGGCGCATTTGAGCTTCTGGGCGCCGCTTTCGCAGCAGGGCACGAGACCCATGCCGTCTTGATCGGCGAAGGGGTTTCGGGGTTGGCGGCAGAGCTCGGTCACTATGGCGCGCAAAAAGTTCATGTCGCCGATGATCCCGCGTTGAAACACTATACCGCTGAAGCCTACGGAAAGGCCCTGCTCTCGGTTCTAGAAGCGGGCGCTCCAGACATCGTTCTCGGCAGCCACACTCCCATGGGGCGCGATCTCTTTCCGAAGCTCGCCGCGCAACTCGGTGTGGGTCAGGCAAGCGATTGCACGGAGCTGCGGTTCGACGGGTCCAAACTCGTGGTTCGACGCCCTGTCTACGCAGGCAAGGCCACGGCCGAGGTGGAATTTCTAGCGTCTGGCCCCCAGATCGCGACGGTTCGTCCGAACGCCTTGGGGATTCCCAAGCCGGACCCCTCGAAAACCGCCGAGGTGATCCAGGTCACTCCGGATCTGGGCGAGCTCAAAACCAAGGTCACCGAAGTGGTCAAGGGCGCTACCGGCCGCCCCGATGTGACCGAAGCTTCGATCGTCGTGTCAGGAGGCCGCTCCCTCAAGAGCGCAGAGAATTTCAAACTGCTTGAGGACCTGGCGGACGTGTTGGGTGCCGCCGTAGGGGCTTCCAGGGCCGCGGTAGACGCGGGCTACCGGCCTCACCGCGATCAAGTGGGTCAAACTGGCAAAGTCGTGTCGCCTACCCTCTACATCGCTTGTGGGATCAGCGGGGCAATCCAGCATCTGGCAGGGATGCGTACATCGAAGACGATCGTGGCGATCAACACGGATCCGGAGGCTCCTATCTTTCAAATCGCCGATTACGGCGTGGTAGGAGATCTATTCGCGATCGTCCCGCACCTCAAAGACGAGTTCAAAAAGCTCAAGGAACATTGAGAGCCACGCCCATCGAGGGTCCGGTCATTCATCGCGCCTGAGCGGTGTTCTATTCTCTCTTTGCCTCTGCTAAGATGAACTTCATTGATTCCTAGGGGGGAGAACCATCCGATGACTTGGCAGACTTTTCTCTTCATTGCGGTTGCTGGCGCGGCGTTCGGCTATTCAGGTTATCGATTCATCATCCTGTACCGGATGATGAAGAAGCACCAGGGGAAAGCCGAGCGCTTCGATGATCTCCTCAGCCGAATTGTCACCGCTTTCGTCAACGTCCTGGGCCAAAAAGCGGTCTTACGGAAAAAGAACGCAGGCATCATGCATGCGACCATTTTCTGGGGATTCATCATCATCTCGATCGGCACGCTCGAGCAATTCGTCGGCACGATTTACCAACCGGCGAATTTCGAGTTCATCGGCGAGGTTCCCTATCGCGCGCTGATCTTCCTTCAGGACTTGTTCACGCTCGCCGTCCTCGTCGCGGTGCTTTATGCCTGCTACCGCCGCTTCATCGTCAGGCCTGAGGGATTGGGCAAGTCGAAAGACGCGAATCGGGTGCTCGCGCTCACGGGCTCCCTGATGGTCTCGATTCTTCTGATGAATGCTTTCCATATCCTGGGAAGCTCTCCATGGTTCGCTTCTTCGATGCTCTTCTCAAGACCCTTGGCCGACTCGCTTTCGGCATTGGGCTTCAGCCCCGAGGTCAATCACGGTCTCTACGTCTTCTGGAAATGGATTCATATGCTCCTGGTACTTGGGTTCGCCGTATACATCCCGAGCTCCAAGCATCTCCATATCGTGGCCGCCGGTCCAAACACCTTTCTCCGACGCCTGACCCGCGAGAAACCCATGCGCCCGATTAACTTCGAGGACGAGAACCTAACCCAATATGGGGCGGCCAAGGTCACTCATCTTTCGTGGAAGGACGCGCTCGATTATTACTCCTGTACCGAGTGCGGCCGATGCCAGGATCTCTG
>CAYNDM010000095.1:1358-9827 GCA_964395265.1 uncultured Bacteriovoracaceae bacterium | reverse complement strand
GATGAATCGCGAGGGGAATTCGCGCGCTGAGCACGACTTTCTCAACAGCCTGTTAGGGGTGGATTTTGGCTATCGCTGGCATTTTGAAGGCGGGTTCAACCTTGGCATGGGTGGTGGCATCCAGTATTGGAACATCGACCTGGCAGGGTTCGATACTGACGGCCTTCTACCCTCGCTTCAGTTTACTCTCGGCTTTGCATTCTAGCTGAATTCGAACGAAAGAGAGGGTCGGTGATCACTTCAATCTTGCCGACCCTCTTATCTAATTCGCTTTTCGTGGTGAGTCGCCTGACGATTACGGAAACAGCCCCCTCAAGCGCATCGCCCGATCCAGTCGATCCACGCCGGTGATCAAAGCCGCGGTTTTCATCCCGCATTTGTATTTGGTCGCCGCGTGAACCACTTTCTTGAAGGCGGATTCCATGACCATGCCCAGTCGGTTGTTCACCTCGTTCTCGCTCCAGAAGAAGCTCTGAAGGCCTTGGACCCACTCGAAGTACGAGACGATCACGCCTCCCGCGTTGCAGAGCACGTCGGGAATGATGAAGATCTCGCGATCCTCGAGCTCCTTCATCGCCCCGGCCTCGATCGGCCCGTTGGCGCCTTCGGCGATGATCTTGGCTTTGATCTTGCCGACGTTCTTCTCGGTGATCACGCCGTCGATGGCGGCTGGGATCAGCACCTCGACCGGAAGGGTGAGAAGCTCCTCGTTGGTGATCGCATCGGCCTCGGGGTAACCCTGAAGCGTGCGGTTCTTGGACACGTACTTGATCACTTCGGAGATATTGAGCCCGTTCTTGTCGTAGACCCCTCCGGTGTAATCGCTCACGGCGACCACTTTCGCTCCGAGCTGCTCGATCTCCTGGGCCGCGACCGCGCCCACCTTGCCGAAGCCGTGGATAGCGACCGTCGTGCTTGAGTCGAACTTCGGCGCGGGCTTGCCGACCGAGGCCAAGTGCTTGGCCGTGTACTGGATGGTGTAAACCACGCCGCGTCCGGTGCTTTCGGCGCGCCCAAGCGATCCACCGACCTCAATGGGCTTGCCGGTGACCACGCCGGGGATGGCGTAGCCCTTGAGCTGCGAGTAGGTGTCCATCATCCAGGCCATCGCCTGCGCGTCCGTGCCGACGTCCGGCGCCGGAATATCCTTGTCCGGACCGATCATCGAGGTGATCTCCATCGTGTAGCGCCTCATCAGCGCCTGCGCCTCCTGGCGGGAAAGCTTGGTCGCGTCCACCCGGATGCCGCCTTTGGCGCCGCCGAGCGGGAGACCGACGAGCGAGCATTTGAGGGACATGAGCATCGCCAGGCCGGCGACCTCCGAAAGATTCACCTCGGGATGGAAGCGAATGCCGCCTTTGCCGGGTCCGAGGGTGATGTTGTGCTGAACTCGATAGCCTTCGAAGACCTTGATGCGCCCGTTGTCCAGCCGGATCGGCACGCTCACGACGAGAGCGCGTTTCGGTACCTTGAGCCGTTCCAAGATGTTTCGATCCAGATTCATGACCGAAGCCGCTTCTTCGAGCTGCATCACGGAGTTCCGATAGAGATCGCTGGAATCCCAGAGATGCGACTTCAAAGAGAGGCCGCTTTGTGATGATGACATGATGAGATATCTCCTTCAGCAACCGTTGGTTGCTTCGAGTATTGGACTGGTTTTTCGCAGATTACTGAGGTTTTTCATATGAATCAAGGTGAGCGATGTTAGAATTAGTAGTCATATGGCTCCCTCAAAAAAGCTTCGTGTCGCAGTGCTCTATGGTGGTCGTTCCGGAGAACATGAGATCTCGCTCCGCTCGGCCGCGTCAGTGATCCGTTACCTGGATCGCGAGCGATACGAGATCGTCCCGATCGCCATTGACAAGACCGGCAAGTGGCACCTGAACAGCCTGGAACTGATCCAAAATTCGGGGGCTTCGCTCCCGGTCTACAAAGACGCTCCCGAGGTCGTCTTGCCGCCCAATCCCGGCGGGTCCGAAACCGCGCTTGCTCTCCTGAGCGGGGCTCAAGGAGGACAGGCTTCTCCAAAGGGAATCGATGTGGTTTTTCCAGTCATGCACGGGCCACTTTGCGAGGATGGAACCATCCAGGGGCTGCTCGAGCTGGCGGAAGTGGCTTATGTGGGTTCCGGCGTTCTCGGATCGGCCGTGGGGATGGACAAGGACGTGGCCAAGCGCCTCGCACGGGATGCTGGGCTTCCGATCGTTCCATTCATCACGGTGAAGCGTGGGAGCTGGGAGAAAGGCCTGGCGCGCCTGCAAGAAGCGGTGGCGCGTGACCTAGGTTACCCCTGTTTCGTCAAACCCGCCAATATGGGTTCGAGCGTGGGAGTGCATAAGGTCAAGAGCGAAGGCGACCTGATTGCGGCTCTCAAGGACGCCTTCAAATACGACACCAAGGTCTTGATCGAAAAAGGGATCTCGGCTCGTGAGATCGAGTTCTCAGTGCTCGAGAATGCGCAGGAAGGCGCCGAGCCGTTGGGCAGTGGCCCCGGGGAGATCGCGCCGACTCATGACTTCTATACCTATGAAGCCAAGTACATCGACGAGAACGGCGCGCAGCTTATGATCCCCGCCGTTCTCACGCCCCAGCAGGTCGAGCAGGCGCGGGATCTCGCGCGCAAGGTCTTCGTAGCGCTCGAATGCGAAGGGTTGGCTCGAGTGGATCTTTTTCTCGATAAGGACACCGGCCAGTTCTACTTCAACGAAGTCAATACGTTGCCGGGGTTCACGAGCATTAGCATGTATCCCAAGCTCTGGGAGGCGTCCGGGATCGGGTATGCGGAATTATTGACTCGACTGATCGACCTTGCTGTCGCAAGGCATCAACGTAAACTGACTCTTTCGCGCGAGTACGTGGCTGACTAGGGCTCGTCTGGAGGAAGCGTGATTTCGCAAAGTGCAAGCCCGGCGAGACTGATCGACTTTTTTCGAGATGAGCTCCTGGAGTTGGAGCTCTACTGCAGGCAAAACCCCCTGGGGAATGGTACGGCGGGTGTTGATGCGATTCTGACCGCCCTCGAAAATGCCGGAGCGCTGACGCCGGATTCCTTCCTGAAAGGAAAGCGGGTTCTGCGATATCGGCGCGAGGCGATTCATCTCGCTCTCGAGAAGCAGTCGGCTCATTTTCATATGGTCGGTGCTTCCGTGACCCTGCTTCGCAAAGAGGATCCTAAGCTCCACTGGTTGATGGATTTCAAGCCGCCGGCCGCGCAGGTCGGCTTTCGCTTGCAGCTGTTCATGTCCTTCGACTTCTTTACAGATGCGGGGGCCGAAGGAGCAGCCGAGTTCCGTAGGGTTGCTCGGGCTCTGATCGAAGCGACGCGTCCTCTCTATGCGTGGGCGCACGAACGCTTGGACTTCGAGCTTACCGATGATCCGCATCGGGAGAGCATGATGGCTCCCAAGAAAGTCTACCAAGCCTATTGGCTGATGTACCTTGGGCCCGAAATGGTGAGCGAGCTGGGATACGACCGTGTCCGAAGCGCGCCGGTTTTCGATCGAGAAGAGCAAGAAGACGGGGGAGTCCTCATTCTTACTCATGAGTCTCCAACGGAGTTCGCAACCGAGGCAGGGAGAGTGCGTGAGGCTCGGCTCCTTTCTCACTTGCGGCCTGAGATCCCGTTCGAGGAAGCCATGGCGGAGCTTCGGCGCAGAGACGAGCTCCTAAAACCTGTCGAGCGAAACTGGGACCCCACGATCGCGCCGATCTACGAAATGATGCTTGAGGAGGTTCCTCGGGCCCGTCGCTATGAGGAGATCGCCCGCTTGAACAGAACTCCCCCTCCCGTGATCACCGAATGGACTTCGCCGGCTTGGGAGCCTCGGGAGTATAGCGAGAAAGAGCGGGAACAGATCGAAAGGTTCCAGGGACTGTTCGCGGAGCAGTTCGTCGCGCTCTTGCACAAGCAGATTCCAGACATTCTCAAGCAGGATCCTTCCGTGCTCCCGAAAGTGGACCACCATCTCTGGCGTTTCGATTTCCCTGGCCTATACGATCGGGACCTTCTCGACAACGTCCTGATGCCAGCAGTCGGGGGGTACTTGGGATACCTCATGGTCACGAATCTCGGAGGAAAGTGGGTGCCGAGCAGCCGCCTGGAGGACGTTCAGGTGGTCGTGGGCGATCGCGGATGGCTCCCGTTCTTGCGAGCCAGAAATTACCTGCGATCGCGTCAGTCTTTATTGGATCATTCGCTGACGCAATTTTATTTTTCCGCCGCGATTTGAAGCACTTTGATGAGCGCCTGGCAGGTGACGCGACTCATTCGTCTCATGCGCGGAAATTTTGACGCCTAGATTTGGTCCTTTCCACGTTCTCCACAGTTTTTTCATCCGCTTCTGAGAGGCCGGGAATTTCCCGGGAATAGTGCCTCATTTTTGCATAGCCGCCCGCCGATGAGTCGGAAGAAGCCGGTCGATCGCACGAGTACGTGCGGAGTTCTTGGACGACTCCCCCGCAAGGATTGCTATGAGGAGTTCGAAACCCTGAGCATCAGGAAGTGAACAGATGAAGATTCTTAAAATGGCGACGAACTTGGGTGTTTTCTTGGGAGTGAGTGCTCTGGTGATCACTTACGCGCCCAACGCATGGTCCGTGGGCAAAGCCAAGCCGACCCCGCAGCCCACCGCGAAACCCACGCCAAAGCCGACACCCAAACCGACCCCCAAGCCCACCCCGGTTCCGCCTCCGACGCCGAAGCCCACTCCGGATCCGACTCCGACGCCGAAGCCCACACCGGTTCCAACTCCGACGCCGAAGCCTACGCCGGCTCCAACTCCGCTTCCTCCTTCAGCTCCCATTTCCATAAGCTGGTACCTGGGAAGCGTGACCGTACCCAATGGTTCGACTCAGAAGATTCCGAATGAGGCCACGCATCAGAACCCGGAACCTTTTCCGGGGCTCGAGTATTCGCGCTTCGGTATTCGAAATGATTCCTCTCAGGCTGTTCCTGTCGAAGTCAGGTTGACGGGACCTTACTCCTTCGACCCGATCCAGCTCTTGCAGAGCAAGGAAAGGACGTATGAAGCGCAGACGCTGTATCGCGAGGACGTGTTTTACCAAGGCTCCTCCGGGGGGCAAACGCAAGCACGCCATTCCGTTATCGTGAGAGGCGAAGAGCGGGCTTTTCTTCTCCTTAGCTATCAGGCGCCGATTCCGAGTCCGACTCCGAAACCCACGCCCACTCCGACTCCTCCTCCCGCGCCCGCCAAACCCATCCGACGGGTAGGGCCGATGAATGCGCGACCCTCCGTGCAGTTTTATGTGGTCTCGAAAGGAGGAGGGGATTCTGTGACGGCCTCGGTGAGCCGTCTTTCGAGTACGGCAGAGGCTCACGCACTGCTTCGCCTTTTCGGCCCGGATGAAAAGCTTGTGGATTGGAAATACGTGGATACAGAGAGCGAGATGAACGAGTTCCGGCCTGAGGGGTCCTCGCTGCTGATTTCCAGGACATTCAGGTTGTCTCAGCCCGGGGTCTATCAAGTCAGATTGGATACCTCGCACGGCACGTCTGATCTCACTTTGGATATGCCGCAAGGGACCGAGTATGGCGTTTCGTTCCAGAACGGGGAGTACACGCCATGGAAAGACCAAATCAGTTCCGGAAGCCAGTACTTCGCCTGGGTCCCGGCACCGACTGACTCGAAGGCGAGCACCGTCCTTCATCTGCTTGACGTTCGCGGAGATGGGATCGCTTCGATCAGCGTCAAGGAGGCGAGCGGACCTTACCAGGGAATCACTCCGGGATGGCAAAGCGGCAATCAGCGAAAGTATCATTTTTCTGGCGGAACGGCTCCTCCCACGCGTTTGCTGCGATTCGACTTTGGCAGCCGGAACTTCCTGTTCAAGGCCTCGGGCGTCCCTTTGATCCTGGCATCTTCCGAAAATGCGGCGCTTCAGATCCGGGGTTCGCTTGATCGGATTCCGATGGATTCCGCCTACGGGCCCTACCAGGGCACCCAGGTCAGCCATCGATTCCAGAAGGACATCGCCCAAAGGATCCAGGAGCTCTCGCCCAATCTCGGAAGCACGAACGCGCTGACCCAGGAGGTCGGCCGCTTCTTCTCCGATCCGGTCAGCCGAGCGCTTTGTTACAAGGACCACGCGAATGAACTCGAAATGGCGTCGAAGTACTACACCCAGGTCCCGTACGCTTATCCGCAGCTGGCCTATTGGGCGCTTCTGAACCAGGAGACTTCGCAGGCTTCGCAGTGGTTCGGGGCCCATGGCTTGGCATTGGTGGGCAAGCAGTATTGTTCTTATGACCGGGACTGCGTCAACGGATCAAAGTGTTCCTTGGACTCGAACCTCGGCCGGAACGCGTGCGAGAAGCCTTTCGGAGGTGATCGGGGCCGCTGGGACAACCTGGCGCTGCTGCATTATGCTCAGCAGACGGGAGTCGGTTTCACCGGAAACTCGAGAAGGAACGGAGCGCTCAACGCCGCTTTGATCTGGGCTTCTGATTCCGATCACCTCTGCAATCCTTGGAGAAACGCGAGCACCGAGCTGAAGAAGAGCCTGTTCGCGCGAGGAGCGATCGGAGCGCTCTTCGAGCTCATGGCCATCTCGGAGGACGGGAACATGGTCGATGAGCACACCACCCTGGATACCTATCCAGGGTTTCCGGCGTTTTTCATCGGTCAGAACCATGCATGGTCCTTCTACGAGGGAATGAGCCGCATGAGCCGCGTGATGGGTGCCGACGTATCCTCGCGAGTGGGGGGCACTTGGAGCGAAGCGATGCGATTCCTCGTGGATCGGACCATTCCTTACTACCTGACCAGCGCCGCGAATCAGTCGGCCCATTTCCTGGTGGCATACCAGATGGTCGCCATGGGCACGCGCATGGATCTTTACTCGAAGGTCGCCGAGAACTTCGGCAGGCGTATACGGGACTTCATGCGGGATTCAGGGTGGCTTCCGGAGAGCATGGGGGTCGACTCAAGCTATATCGGCATGAGCCATTGGCAACTGGGTGCTTACGTCGAGCTTCGTCGAAAGGCGGGAACGCCAGATCCGAGGATGGAGAACGCATTGAGGCGCTCGTACGAGTTCTTCAACCACACCGTGGCTGCCGAACCAGAGAATCCCAAGGTAGACGACTGGCCGACGATGATCGGAGGATTCAATTTCAATCATCGCGTCGGCGACGGATTCTACAACGAACAGTATGCGGGGGCATTGGGCATTGCCGACCGACTTCCGGAGGTGGGTTTA
Organism: uncultured Bacteriovoracaceae bacterium; assembly: GCA_964395265.1. Classification (GTDB taxonomy): domain Bacteria; phylum Bdellovibrionota; class UBA1018; order UBA1018; family UBA1018; genus CAYNDM01. The sequence goes on along the minus strand of CAYNDM010000095.1, from coordinate 2,609 downwards.
TGGAGAGCGCTGCGTCTCACGCCCCCGGCCACGATGCGATCCACGCTCTCTGGCTCAATGGGGAACTTGAGCAACTGGACCAAGAACGCATCGAGTTCCCACACCAAGAACCCGGATTTCATCGCCTCCGACATGATGCGCGCCGAGTTCATCGGTCCGTCCGGGGCGGGCTCCTATCGGTTTCCTTTCGAGCGCGGACCGTTCGTTGCCCGCGTCAACGGCGGACCCGACATGATCGCGATCCGTAAAGGCGACTACTACGCCGTGGTCTTCGACGGTACGCCGGCGCCGGAGAAGTTCTACACTCACAGCGCGATCAACGATCACCGAAAAGGCTGGTCGCTGGAAGGGAACCAGGAGACGGGTCTCGGAGGCGAGCTCAGGAAGGTGTTTCCTTACGTCAACGGAGGGCTCTCGCTCCTGTCGACGACGAACTTCGGAGCTGGCATTCTCTCGACCAACTGGTCGGCGAACACTCGGCATGGGGTGCTGCTGCAAAGAGGAAGCGATCGCTATTGGGAGGATTACTTCTCTGTTGAGCCCGCTCAGGTCCGGGACGGCAGGAACTCCTCTGGCGAAGAGTTCACGGAGGTGTTCGTCAGGTCGCGCATCGAGGATCATCCGGTGAGCGTGGAGCGTCGCCAGCTCTTTTTCGAGAACCGGGTCGAGGTGGAAGTCACCCTTCGGGCGAGTGGAACCGTGGCCTACCCGATCTACGAGATCCTGCCCTTGCCGCTTTGCGATCGGGGCAACCGAGGAGGCTCAAGCGGTTTTGACATCTCCCAATGCCAGGGTCGCGCAGGTTCGAGAAGTTCGATTTCAGCCAAGACCTATGGTGCTTGGGTGGTGGACTCCTCGGGCCGCAAGCTCGAAGGCGGGCCGGGCAACGCGACCGTGCAGACGGATCGCTTCAGCCTGATGGATGCACGAGGCGAACGGATCGACTTCGTGCTCGAAGGCGGGGCGCGCCCCATTCTGGTGCGGCATGACGGGCTCCGAAGCTACTTTTGGCAGCGCGAGAAGCTACGCGAGCTCCAGATCGGGTACGTGAGGATTCCTATCGCGACATCGATGAGCTCGGGCGGAGTCTATCGGCTCAAGTACGTGATCTATCCGTGACGCCTCTCTTGGAGTGGCGTTTCGGCCGACGACTCGGACGGCGTCAATCGTTCGAGCAGGAACTTCAGTCCGCGAGCCGATACGCGCCGTTGCTTTGCACGAGCCAGCCTTGCCTCTGTGCGAGCCTGAGCT
>CAYNDM010000095.1:889-1348 GCA_964395265.1 uncultured Bacteriovoracaceae bacterium | reverse complement strand
ATTCAGAGGAGAAACCTGCCTCGGACGCCAGATCCACGATCTCTTCTACGAGAATTCCGCCACGGGCTGAGGTCGAGGTGCCCACTTTCTCCCTGAGCCAAGCTCCCAGAGGGCTTTGGTTTTGCGTGAAAGCACGAAGGGCCCTTTCGGCCCGGGCGCGAGACCTGTTGGAAGGCCGTCCCACGCCGCGAGCGCGAGCCAGATGGAGCCCAAGCTATGAGTGCCCCAGAACGGGAGCGCCTGGAACTCGTCAAGGAGCAGTTGATTGCCTTCATACCCGGGATCGCCCGGGAAAGCTGGCGTGGCCAGACAAATGCGATCCATCTCTCGCGCCCAACGGGCGGTGCTGAGGGCCCCGGATTTGAAGCCTGCTTCGGCGACCCAGGTGGCGTTGGCCCATCCCGCGATCAGCCGGTTGCGAAGGATGAACTGAGCGGGATGAGGCGCCAGGTCCGGGGG
>CAYNDM010000095.1:0-879 GCA_964395265.1 uncultured Bacteriovoracaceae bacterium | reverse complement strand
CATCGATCCCGCGGGCGAAGCCGGAGACGATGATCAGATCCGATCCCTCCAGGGCGCGAAGCTGCTTTCGGACAAACTGAGCCGATCTCGGACTCGGCGAGCGGGTCCCCACGACGGCAAGACCCCGCTCAGGCAGCCGCTCCAAATGCTTCAGCGCGCTCTCCTCGCTTTCGACGTACAGGACTTCAGGCGAACGAGGTACGGCGAAAAGCCTCATCCACGGGTGATCGGAAGGGAGCTCGGATTTTCGTATGAGGGTGATCATGGGACCGGCAGGTGCAGGGCCAGTGCCCCAGGAGACGTTCGTTAAGCGTCCGGTGAACGTCCGATAGATTCCGATAGATAGTTCATAGATGTCCGGCGTCCGGCCGTGGGCTCAAGCTGCTTTTCGACGTAGAGAGGCGACGGTTTCGACGGTCGTGACGGTCGCGTTGAAGTAGATCTCCTTGAAGATCGCACGATCCGAGACATCCCGATTCTGCCGCAGGAACTGCTCGACTTCAGTGACCATCGCTCCGCTTCCGCAGAGATAGAAATCAGTCCACTTCCAATCCCAGTTCGCGGGCAGAGCCCGGAGATAATCAGTCACGCGACCTTGAGGGCCCGAATAGCCGGGATCCGACGAGAGCACGTTGATCTCCTGCAGCCCCAGCTGGTCGAACAGGCCAGGGTAGATGATTTCCTCGCGCGATTTCGCGCCGAAGATCACGGTGACCTGCTCGGGGCGTTCTTTTTCGAAGCGATGGGAGAGCACCATGGACTTGAAGGGTGCGATGCCGGTGCCGGTGGCGATGAAGCAGGCATTTCGTTCTCGCCGGGTCTCGTAAACGAAGTCCCCATAGGGTGCCGCTACCTCGAAAAGGTCGCCCGGCTTCAGGG
>CAYNDM010000094.1:2085-9860 GCA_964395265.1 uncultured Bacteriovoracaceae bacterium | reverse complement strand
CTTATGACGGAAGTCCACAATTCCTTGAATGAGTTTTTTCACCGACTCGCCTCATCGCATCTTGCCAGAAATGATGCAAGCAGGATGAAAGGACCGGGTGGGTTGAAAAAACGGGGCATTCTGTTAGGCTTCCGTCGCCACGACTTGATCCAAGCCTCCGAACGGATCGGAGGAGACAGGTACGGAGGGAAAGCATGCGCAAGACACTTCTTAAGTCCAAGATCCACCGGGCTACCGTCACCGACGCCAACCTGAACTACGAAGGCTCCATCTCGATCGATCCGAAGCTTTGCGATGCGGCCAGGCTTCAGCCATTTGAGCGCGTAGAGATCTACAACTGCAATAACGGCGAGCGTTTCGCGACGTACGTGATTCTCGGGAATCCGGGCGAAATCTGCCTCAACGGCGCCGCAGCCAGGCTGGTGCAGCCGGGCGACGTGGTGATCATCGCATCCTATGCCGACTACGACGAGGCCGAGTGTCTCTCTCACCGGCCTGCGCTGGTCTATGTCGGAAAAGAAAATGAGATCATGGAGCTGAAAAGCGCAATCCCCGCCAAAGGCTGAGACCGCATCAATCTTCCTCGTGACCGAAGATCGGCCGAAAGAACTCCGGGAGGTGGAAGTCGGGTTGACGCTGCTTGGGCAGGAACGCGCTCCAGAACGATTTGCCCTCCCCGCTTCCTAGGATCGCGAACGCGTTTCCGATGAGATTCAAAGGGTCCCCGTTCCAGCCCAACCGCCGCAGAGGGACTCGAAGCTCGCTCAGCCACTCCTCCGAGTCGGCACGAATGACCTTTCGGCTGACTCCCGTGCGCACGCTCCGGTCGATTTCCTTTCGAGGCTGGAGGATCTTGAGCTCCAGGTACTGATTCAACGGACTGAGCTGAAACTCGAAGTAAGGAAGGGGCTCGCCTGCTTCGTTTCTTCCAAGTGCGATGAAAAGCTCGACGACATCCCACTCCCAAAGCCCCCATTGCGGTTCGACTTCGGAAAGCTCTTCATTGACGTGCATGGGAGGGTTCTTGACCCGATATCTCGCTATGAGCTCCTCGCCTTGAAGCTCGAACTCCGTATCGACCTCGAGCCCGGACGGAGTCTCCGGGTAGACTTGCTGGAGCGAGTACCGGACTTTCTTCATTCCTTCGCCCGCGTCGCGGTCTTCAGGCGCGGCTTAGGAGTCTTGGCCGCCTTCCTGGATTCGACCCAAGCTTCGCGAGTACCGTCAGGCCAGTTGGATTGAACCCATTTGCTCTCGTCATAGTCGACGATCTCGTATGGATTGTCGCTAACGCGAACGGGCTTGCCCGAGCACGCGCTGAAAAGGACCCCGAGTCCCGATACGATCACCATTGCCAGCTTGTGATTCATCGCGAAGCACCTCATGGAGATCTCTTATTCCACCTTCTTCGCCGCTTGAAAATCCCTAATCGACGATTCATGCTGGGTTGGCTCTATGCTCAAAATCCCCGAATCCGCATTCCTTTGGATAGCTTGCCAAAACGGAGCTGAACCCGCCCTCAAGCAGGAACTTAAACGCGAGCATCCTGAATTGCGCTTTGCGTTCTCCCGCCCGGGGTTCGTCACTTTCAAAAGAATGGACGAAAAGCCCTTCGCTCCGGAATTCACCCTCCGTTCCATCTTCGCGCGCGCGTATGGCCTTTCATTCGGAAAAGCCGGGAACCCGGAGGAGGTCGTCAGGTTCGCTCGAGCGCTGGACGCGGGTCCCGAGAGCCTCACACTCCATGTATTCGAGCGCGACCTTCATCGGCCCGGCGAAGAACCCATGGGATTCGTTCCGAATCGGCGCGCGCAGGATTTCGAATCGTCCATTCGCGAACTGGACAAGAGTAACGGCAGGGCTTTCCGCTCGTCCCGATTTTCTCCGGAGGGAGGGTGGGTCATGGACGTCATCGGAATTGAAGAAGACCAGTGGTGGATGGGAATGCACCTGCAGCTGCCAGGGCGTGCGCCCGATCCCGGAGGCCGTCCCAGAATCGAGCTCCCCGATGCCGCTCCCTCTCGCGCCTATCTCAAGCTGGAGGAAGCGATCAGATGGTCCTCGGTACCGCTTCGTGAGAACGACGTCGCCGTGGAGATCGGCAGCGCCCCAGGCGGCGCTTCGTATGCCCTCCTCAATCGTGGGATTCAAGTAATCGGCATCGATCCCGCGGACATGAGCCCCACGGTCATGGCGATGAAAGGGTTTCGCCATCTGGCTCTGCCGGTTGAACGAGTCCGGCGCGATCACCTTCCCTCCTCGGTGCAATGGCTGCTCCTGGACATGAACGTCGTGCCGGAAGTGTCGCTTGATTTCGCCGGCCGCCTGGCCGAATCCATGCGGGAAACCTTGCTCGGCGCCATGTTGACGGTGAAGCTGAACCAGTGGAAGCTCGCCGAGAGGATCCCCGACTACCTGGATCGAGTCAGGAGCTTCGGGATGGTAAGGGTGCGCGCCACTCAGCTGCCCTCGAACCGGCAAGAAATCTTCATGTACGGGCTCACTCGAAAAGGTCTGGCTCGCCGGTCCTGACATGGATGACGACCCGACGGTTATTCGATCGGCCTCTCTCGGTCAGATTGGTATCGATGGGATCCCGCTCGCCGTGTCCCACCACGATCATCGTCTCGGGCGGAACGTTCCGCCTGACTAGGTATTGTTGAATCGCAAGAGCCCTTTGCTCCGATAGGAGCTGGTTTTCCAGTGGCGATCCCACGTCGTCCGTGTGCCCTTCGATCTTGATATCAGCGGTTCCGAGAGAAGCGAGCGCATCGGCGATCCGCATCAGCTTCGGGAGGGACTGTGGGACCGGACGCGCGTTTCCAGTCTCGAAATAATCAGCCCCTCGAAGCACGATCTGCCACTCATCCCCGATTCGCCGAACCTGGGCCACGTCCGAAAGGGTCTCCAGCCGTTCAGCCGCAGGGATGGCACCCGGCTGCTGCGAAAAACCGTCATTTTCGTCCAACGTAGCGCAAGCGATGAATAAGCCGGCCATGACGAGAAACGAGACGGTCGAGCGCATCCAGTAGCGAGGAGCAACCCTCGTGCCACGACTTGAAAAACCCTCGTGCCACGGTCTGAAATTTGAACCCGATCCTACCCAGATTCGCGCCCCGCCCTTCATGAACTCCACCCTCGATTCGGCGCTTGCAGCGAAATTCGGAGCGGCAAACCAGAATGGACTTGATGAGAGCACTGAAAGACGAGCTTCCCATGATTCTGAACGGAATCGCCGAGTCCGTGATCGTCCTAAGTCCAGGCGCTGACTGCATCTTCTCGAACAACGCCGCATGGCAGCTACTGGGACCGCTTTGTCGCTCAGCAGGGTTTATGAAACTTTCGCCGGATAACTGGCTGTCGAGGTTCGAATTCGAATCAGAGTCGGGCGAGCTGATCTCGAATCCTGATCGATTCTTCGTGCAAATGGCCCTGAATGGAAGCGTCGTGCCCCCGACTCAGTACCGAATGCGCGACCGGGAGACGAATAGGGAGAGCTGGCTGATCGCTCAAGCGCAGCCGCTCTTCACTGAGGAAAATCGCGTCAGATGCGTCGTCTTGATCTTCAGAGACGTCACCGCCATCAAAAGGCGCGAGCTTCAGGCCCGCTTCTTGGCGCGCGCCGGAGAAATCCTAGGCGAGGTCATCGAGAAACGAAGCACCCTTTCTTCGCTTGCGAAGCTGGCTGTACCCGAGCTTGGCGACTGGTGCATCGTCGATGTGATCACCGAGGACAAGAAGCTGAGTCGACTGAGCGTGGTTCACGCCGATCCTGATAAGGTGAATCGTTTTAACGAGATCGAAGATCTGCACGATCTCGATCCTCAATACAGCTACGGTCCTGTGCGGGTAGCTTGCACGGGAGGGTCGGAACTGATCGAGCGAGTAGAGCCCGACCGCGCCGAGCTCTACTCGAAAAGCGACATCCAGCTCAAATTCCTCCTGGCTAACGGCATTCGCTCCTACATGTCCGTCCCGATCAAGCATGGGACCCGCACCTTCGGAGTGATGACCGTGGCCGTGTCCGAATCGATGCGGAGGCTGGATTCAGAGTCGCTCGAGATCGCCGAGGAGCTTTGTCGGAGAGCATCCCTCGCCATCGAGAATGAGCGCTTATTCAAAGACGCCAAGGAGAGCATCCGTTCGAGAGACGAGTTCATTTCGATGGCTTCTCACGAGCTTAAAACACCTGTGGCGGCTCTGAAGCTCCAGATCGGGCTGGTCGAACACCTCATCGAACGGGATTACCCGCCAGATACGAATCGAACCCGGATCGAAGAGCTTTTACAGGATTCAGAGAGAGAGCTGGACAAGCTCACCCGCCTGGTCGACCAGCTTTTCGACGTATCGGGCCTGATCGCGGGCAAGTTCCCGCTTGACCTCGAACGCATCGACTTAGGCCAGTTGGTCTTCTCGGTGGTCCGGCGCTATTACTCGGAACGAGAAGCCGGAGGCTCCCAAATCCGGGTCCACTACCCAGCCCCCATCTATGGAACTTGGGATCGGATCCGGCTGGAACAGGTTCTCAGCAACATCCTCAGCAATGCTGTCCGTTACGGCCAAGGCAAGCCGATCGACATTACCTTGAGCAGGGAAGAAAACGACTTGGTTCGAATTTCGATTCGGGATCAGGGCATCGGTATTCCCCCCGACTACCAGAGGCGCATCTTCGAAAGATTCTCTCGCGCGGTCTCGGGCCATCATTCGCGAGGGTTGGGATTGGGCCTCTTCATCGCCTATCAGATCGTCCGCTCACACGGGGGCAAGATGCTGCTTTGGAGCGAGGTAGGAAAAGGATCGGAGTTCGTAATCGAGCTTCCTCTGAGATCCAAACAAACCCTGCCCGCCAAGGCCGCCTGACCCCGAAGAGCCTGAGTGGCCCCACCCCAGATTGGCACCGTAAATTGCCGCGCATCAGTAAGAACGCTGAACCGTTCATGATTCTTAAAATGCCCCATGGCATATCCATTGCTCTCACGGGCCCATTTGAGCCGCGGCCATGAAACTTTTTCTGGCATTCTTTACTCTGGTTTTCGTGATTTTTACGAGCCTGCTGATCCTTCTCGTGTCGGAGCCACTCTGGGCGCAGATTTTTGCCTTGGGTTCCTGACTGGGATCGCTGCGCCCGATCAATTGAAACTTTGACTTCATCTCGGAGTTCGGTGAATGAAGAGCCATGAACCCGAGCTTGCTCCAGCCCAAAGATTGGCTTTTAGATCCCAGAGGTTGTCCAGGCCTTCTCAAGAGCGAGCGCGTAGCTCGTCATGAGGCCGGTTCGATTGCCCACCATACCGAGTACCTGCACGTGAGGATCCCCAAGCGCTATGCGCTAGTCAATATCACCGACCCCGTCGAAGAGATCGTTTCCCGCTCCGGAGTGACTGACGGCTTTTGTTTCGTCAGCGCCATGCACATCACCGCTGGCGTATACATCAACGACGCCGAGTCAGGGCTCTTGAATGACATCGCAGAGTGGATCGAGAATCTCGCCCCTTACGGCAAGAACTACCTGCATCATCAGACAGGGGAGGACAACGGGTCCTCCCACTTTAAATCCTATATCACGAATAAAGCGCACACCGCCCAGATCACCCATGGCAAGCTCGACTTCGGAACCTGGCAGCAGATTTTCTACGCTGAGTTCGACGGGATGAGGAACAAGCGCATTTTGGTGAAGGTTACCGGAATCCGCGTGAAATAGTTTGATCCGGATCTACCACGGGGACGGAACCGAACAGGCATTCGCTGATCGGCAAAAATCTCTCAAGCGGGACGGCTTGGTTGTTTCCAGGCATCCCTATGCTACCTTCTCCCTATGAACGCGCTCACCCGATTCTTCGTAATGATCCGAGAAATCTTCTTCAACCGGCGAATGGCCGTAGTCCTCCTCACCGGCTTTTCGGGGGGGTTGCCGCTGGCCCTGACCGGCAGCACGCTTCAGGCCTGGATGACGGTCGAAGGAGTGGATCTGAAGACCATCGGGATTTTCGCGCTGGCAGGTCTCCCTTATACCCTGAAGATCGCCTGGTCTCCTCTGATCGATCGCTACGTGCCACCGTTCCTGGGGAGAAGACGGGGCTGGCTGATGATCAGCCAAGTCCTTCTGGCCGCGGCGATCGCGGCGATGGGGTTTTCGAACCCGAGCGGCGCCCCGGTGGTCCTGGCGGTACTGGCCGTATTGACGTCGTTTTTCAGCGCGAGCCAGGACATCGTCATCGACGCCTACCGCACCGAGATCCTGAAGAAGGAGGAGTACGGGGCGGGAGCCGGCCTCTACATCATGGGTTACCGGATCGCGATGCTCGTCTCAGGAGCCATGGCCCTCATCCTCGCGACCTATGCTTCTTGGAAAAGCGTCTATCTTTTTATGGCGGGACTGATGCTGATCGGAGTGATCGGCACCCTCCTCGCGCCTGAGCCGCAAGTGAGAGCGGCGCCTCCGAAGAACCTTCGCGAAGCGTTCATTGAGCCCCTTTTCGAATATTTTGAGCGCCGCGGGGCGATCGAGATCCTGGTCTTCATCGTCCTTTACAAGCTGGGCGACGTCATCGCCGCCGGGATGACGACTCCGTTCATGATCCGCGGGCTGGGTTTCACGACGGCCGACATCGGCTACGTAGTCAAGACATTCGGGCTCTTCGCCACGATCATCGGCACGCTGATAGGCGGGGCGATCATCGCGAGGATCGGGATCAGAAGCTCCCTCTTTTTCTTCGGCATCCTTCAAGCCGCGTCGAACCTGATGTTCATGATTCTCGCCCAGGTCGGGCACAACTATCCGGTCATGGTGAGCGCGATCGCGATCGAGAACCTCTCGGGAGGGATGGGCACTGCAGCATTTTCGGCGTTCATGATGAGTCTCTGCAACCAGCGCTTCACTGCCACGCAGTACGCGCTCCTGACCAGTCTGATGGCGGTCACTCGCGTGATCGCCGGCGCTCCGACCGGTTTCATGGCCGAAAACCTCGGTTGGGAGCAGTACTTTCTGGCTTCCACATTGATGGCGTTCCCGGGACTCCTCATGATCGTGCGTTACAATCGTTGGGTGCAGGATCCCAAGGACGGCGCGGTCCAGTCGGATCCCGCCGCTCAGCCTGTGAACTGATCAAGCGGATCGCAACCGTCGAATCGGCAGTCCCTTTCCTTCGATCCGAAGGATTTCTTCGGCCGCCGTGATCGCACTCGAAACCGCTCCTTCGATCGCGGGGATCGATAGTTGATCTCCACAGACCTTCAACCATGGAGGCAACCCTACTCCCAAGCGTGCGAGACTCCTTGAGCCCGCCTCATAAGCCGGCAATGCGGCTTCAATGCAGTAGGTGCTGATGGGTTTCCAATCTCTGACCTTCGAGCCGAACCACTCCTGCATCTCCCGCTTGATCCCTTGGATCAGCTCAGCTCCGCGAGCAGGAACCCCGCTCGTATTGACGGCGATCAGATGCCTGCCCGTCTCCGAGTAATAGGGCGAAACCAGGGTCAACGGAACGAGCGTATTCACCCATCCTTCCGGCTCCCCATTCACGGCCAGGATGGGTTCCTCGATTGGGCTCTCTTCGACCTCGAAAGACACCGTGGCCGTGGATCTCCACGCCACTTCATCCCCAGGCCTCTCCAGCAAGCGGCAAACCTCCGTCCCTCCCGTGGCGAAGGTCGCGCTCCCCCCCGATGCCAAGCCGATGCATGCGCCCGACGCGGAGGACGTTCCTGCGGCTGCATCCGCGCTGCTTTCGTTAAATGCATCGCCGTGGGCGCGCGTCTATATCGACGGCGTGTCC
>CAYNDM010000094.1:1659-2075 GCA_964395265.1 uncultured Bacteriovoracaceae bacterium | reverse complement strand
CAAGCGGCCACCCTCCGGCCCTCCCGTGGCGACGACGATGTATTTGCCGTAGATCTTCTGGCCGTTCTCCAGTTCGATGCCACGATCGAGGATCCTGCGGACCCGGGTTCGCAACCGAATCTCCGATCGCTTCAGCCGAGCGGCTACCTGCCTGGGAATCTCCCCCATTCCTTTTTCTGGAATGACCGTGTCGCCTTCCGAAAACATCTTGAACATGAAGCTGCAGAAGGAGGCGGCCGTCCCAAGTCCCCTTTCCAGAAATATGGCTCCGTAAAACGGCCTGAAAAATCGGGTGAGCAGCTTCTCCGAAAACCCCAACTCCTTGAGCCACTCCTCACTTGAGCAGGAATTCAGCTGACCTGCGAGCAGGTCAGCTGGGCTCTGCGAGGCTAGCTTCAGGCGGAGCCGCATGATCC
>CAYNDM010000094.1:0-1649 GCA_964395265.1 uncultured Bacteriovoracaceae bacterium | reverse complement strand
AAACCCCCGGTCCAGCAAGTAGCCATCCTCGCGATCCGTTCGAATCCGGCCTCCAATCGCGTCCGAGGCTTCGAACAAGCGGCAATCGACCCCGTTTTCTTCCAGAATATGAGCGCAAACCAAACCAGAGATACCGGCACCGGCGATGAGAGCTTCATTCATCTAAAAACTCCATGCAGCAAAAGAAGCAAAAATAACGCCTAGCTCCGCACTCAGAGCGGTCGCAATCGAGGGTTGGGAAGCGGACGGGTATGGATGGAAGGAATCATCGTTCTGGCTGGCTGGATCTCGAAAATTTTCGCAGTTAGGCAGTGAGCACCTCATAAGCATTGGAGATCATGAAAGCGGCCGTAACGATCAGATTGATGATCGGGTGCGCGGATCTGATTCGAGGCTTTCCCAATCCTGAAACCGCCATGCTCGGATTGCTCCTGATCTCAGAAGCCCAACAAAAGAAGGGATATGGCAAGCTCGCTTATGAAGCCACCGAACGGCTCGTCCTTTCTTGGGCGGGAACTCGCAAAATCCGGATCGGCGTGATTTCCGAAAATATCGTCCTAGAAAAAGAGGTTTTTGGGGCGAATTGAGCAGTTCCTGACCTACGCAAAGTGCTCGATAGCTATGATCCAGGGAAGTCTCACTGAGACTTGTAAGTAATCAGGACCGTGCTTGTGGCCTGAAACTTCCTACCCTCACCCGAGGCTCTTGCATCTTGTTGAGTGAAGCGAATCTCAAAGCCATCAACGACGCCGTTTCTGCGATAAATTTTGGCGTTGCTCGGAAGCAGAGCTATGACATCGGAAAGATACCTGTTCTTGATATAGGGAGGCTTGCCAACTTTGGAGCCGGCGGTCTTGTACGAACTCATTCCGATCGAATCGAAATGCACATGATCAATCTTCGGAAAGTTGAACGCCGGATCATCAAAGCGCGTCCCTTTGTCGTACAGGGTCACTCGACCTGATCTTGGATGAACGATGCTGGCAATCGGGATAGTGATACCAGAGAAAAACTTCACGTCGGACAGGTCGATAAATTCGCTGCACTCCATTGTCGGTTTTGGCCAGCGGATTTTCAAACCTTTCATAAAGGCGGAATCATCTCCGTAGACCCTCACCTTCCCGTAGAAGGAGCCGATGTACTTGCCATCTGCGGTGTCGCCACGATGATAGACATGCACCTCATCCAGTTCATACGTGCCCCAGTAAGCCCGTTGAAGGTCAGAAAGGGTGAGTGAATGCTCGTCACGGTCAGCAAGTATTTCGGGTTTCTTGCACTTGATGTCGGCCTCTGCGTTATCGGCAGCAGAGGCTGCGGGTGCATTGGGACCTGACTGATTGTTACCATCGCACGCGACCAGCGCCAGGCACGCCACCGCGCTTGCTAAACTTGGATATGCAATCAGCTTCATAAGCGCCTCACGGTTGGCGTTTATAGTTTATACTGACAGTTTAAGTCAACTAATTATTCCATCATATCATAGCCGATTGAAATAATTTAAATTTTTCAAAGAGTTAAAAGGAACCGCCTGACAACAAAGGCGCAAGAGCTTGAAGGCAAAATTCGGGGCTGCGGAACAAGCGGCGAAGCCAACCCTCCGGCGCCGGAGGTGATGGGAAAATCCGAAATTAAACACCGCAAAATCGCTC
>CAYNDM010000093.1:7355-9927 GCA_964395265.1 uncultured Bacteriovoracaceae bacterium | reverse complement strand
AATAGGATGAACTCAATTCGCCGCCATGGCCGCCACGGCCGCCGCGCCCCCCGCCGCCGCCGAAGCCACCGCGACCGCCGCCTAAGCCGCCCCGGCCACCACCGCCGCCGAAGCCACCACGACCGCCGCCTTCGCGCGGGGCCTGTGGGCGTGCTTCCGAAACCGTCATAGGACGGCCTTCGTATTCGGCGCCGTTGAATTGGCTGATAGCGTTTGCTGCTTCTTCGTCAGTGGACATCTCGACGAAGCCGAAGCCTTTGCTGCGGCCGGTGTCGCGATCCATGATGATCTTGGCGGATTCGACAGTGCCGACCTGCTGGAAGATCTCTTGAAGCGAAGAATCGTTGGCAGAAAATGGGAGATTTCCCACATAGAGTTTTTTACCCATGAACCCCTCCTGAGGCTGGGGAAGCCGCTGAAGAGGACGTGAGCACCATGCTCGGGACTCTTTGCGCGGACGTTGGACAACTACAATTCAAAAGATATCACCCATTTTCCCGTATTTCCATGTGCTTCTGGGTTTTTGATGCGGAGCCGCAAATGCGAACGGAATCAGCGAGTTGCCTACTGCGGAGCCTGCTTGGCTTCGAGTTCGGCCCAACGCTCATAGAGCTGGTCCAGCTGGGTTTGGAGCTGGCTCATCTGGGAGGTGAGCTCAGCCAGGCGAATGGCATGGGTGGAGATTTCAGGGCGCTCGCTTTCAGCGACCAGCTCCGCGAGTTGCCGCTCGACTTCTTGAATCGTCTCTTCCATCGAATCCCACTCGCGCTGTTCCATATAGCTGAGTTTTCGCCGCTTGCCTCCACCTGCCGCAGCGTCTGCGCGCGAAGACGCTGCTTGAGGAGCCGCCTGAGAAGGTACGCGCTTCTGGGCGGCCTCTTCGCGCGCACGTGCGGCCTGTTGATGATGCCAGTCTTCCCATTGCCCAAGTCCCTCAAAGCTGACGACGTTTCCATCGCGTGAGTCTTCACCCGAGAAGGCCAGGATCTGGTTGGCGACCTGATCCAAGAAGTAACGGTCGTGGGTGACGAGCAGCACGGCGCCTGGAAAGTCCAGGAGCGCATCTTCGAGTACTGTCAAAGTCGCCATATCCAGATCGTTCGTCGGCTCATCCAGGACCAGGAGATTGGCCTCTTGGAGCATGAGTTTCGCGATCAGGAGACGGCTTTGTTCTCCACCCGAAAGCCTGCCGACGGACATCTCCATCTGCATCGGGTTGAATAAAAAACGATCCAGATAACTGCGGACATGGACGGGCGAGCCGCGATAGTGGACCTGGTCGCCTGTCGGGCAAAGGGCTTTCAGTACAGTCGCTTCGGGATCGAGCGTGTCTCGAGTCTGTTGAAAGTAGGCGATCGAAAGGCTTTCGGAACGCGCCACCTGGCCGGAATCGGGGGGCTCTTGCCCCACGAGGACTCTTAGAAGTGTTGATTTTCCACATCCGTTCGGACCCAATAATCCAATTCGCGAGCCGGATCGAATCGACACATTCAGGCGTGAGAAAAGCTTGCGTCCATCGTAGCTCTTTGAAATTTCCTTGGCTTCAATGAGCTTCTTGGGGCTCTTTTCGGCGGATTGAAAATCGATCCGGGCGTTTCGACTAAGGTTCCGGTATTCGAGCTCGCTCACCTCGTCCTTGAGCTGCTCCGCGCGCTGGATTCGCGCCTGTTGCTTGGTGGTTCTCGCCTTGGCACCTCGCCTGAGCCATTCGGTCTCGCGGCGCAGGGTGTTTTTCAGGATGAGCTCCAGCCGTTCTTGGGATGAAAGCGCCTGCTCTTTGGCTTCGAGGTAATCCACATAGCCGCCATTGACGCTGAGAAGCCCGCCGGGGTTTCTCCGGTCCAGCTCCAGAATCCGATTGGCGACTTTCTGAAGGAAGGCGCGGTCGTGAGTGATGGTCAGCGTGGCGAAGGGCGCGCGGGCCAGGAACTCCTCGAGCCACAGAATGCCCTCGACATCGAGATGGTTGGTGGGCTCGTCGAGGAGCAGGAGATCGGGCTTCTTAGCGAGCTCTCTCGCGAGGGCGACGCGTTTTTGCCATCCTCCCGAGAGCTGTTCGACTGGTGTGGCGGGGCCGCTTTCGAGGGTGTCCAGAAGGAGTCGGCTCATCAGCTCCTGGGCGAGTCCGATCGACTCCCAGTCATCGGGATTCGCTACTCCTCCCTCGATCACGCTTTGCACTGTCGCGCCGGAAGAGAAACGGGGAACCTGCTCGAGGAACCCGATTCGAAGCCCCTTCTGGAGCGAAAGCCGGCCTTCGTCGACCGGATATTCTCCTGCCAGGACGCGCAGGAGAGTGGATTTGCCGGCGCCGTTGGGGCCGATCAGGCCGATTCGCTCGCCGCTCTCGATCGCGAAGGTGAGATCCTCGAAAAGGGGCCTGGGTCCGAAGCTCTTTTTGATCTGATGGGCGCTGACGAGGATGGCCATGAAGCGGGAGTACTGACTCCGTGAGGGGATGTCAACGGCGGAGGCCGGGCCGCCTGGCCTGGATCCGTGTTGTCCGGCCGGAATTCGTCTTGCTGGCCCGAATCCATGTTATCTGGCCTGAGTTCGTGTCGCTGGCCTGGAT
>CAYNDM010000093.1:0-7345 GCA_964395265.1 uncultured Bacteriovoracaceae bacterium | reverse complement strand
TTGGGTATTCCTTTCTCCCAGGGGATGCTATACAACTTTCGCATTGTATGAATTTTGAAACTTGGTTCGGATCAGTTCATCCTGGGATCTCCATCCAGTCGGCTTCGGCGGTACTCGCTCTGGTGAGCGATGGCGGAACGGTCCCTTTTATCGCGCGCTATCGAAAAGAGCAGACCGGGAACCTGGATGAGGTCGCGATCCAAAACGTGATCGATGCCAAGGAGCGATGGGACCAGATTCTCAAGCGCCAGGCCTATATCGTGGGTGAGATCGATTCGCAGAAGAAGCTCACCCCAGAGCTTAAGGAAAAGATCCTGTCGACGTTCGAGCTCGATCAGCTCGAGGATCTCTACCTACCTTACAAGAAGAAGCGCAAGACGAAGGCGACTCTCGCGAAGGAAGCCGGGCTCGAGCCTCTGGCGGACTGGATCTGGAATTGCGGCCACGGTTTGGAAAAGCCCCTCGAAGGCCAGACGCTGGAGATTTGGGCGTTCACATTCAGGAACGAGGAGGCCGGCTACGGAGACGTCGATGCGGTCCTGAACGGAGCGCGGGACATTCTGATCGAGCGGTTGGCCGAGATGCAGGAACTCAGGCAGCTGGTGCGCTCGAGGACTTTCGATACGGGCGTAGTCGCCACCAAGAAAGGGCCGAAGGCCAAGCCCAATAGCAAATTCGAGAACTACTTCGAGTATCACGAGAAGATTTCGTCACTCATGCAACCTCAGGCTTCGCATCGTTACCTGGCGCTCCGTCGGGGTTGGATGGAGGAGGAACTCTCGCTTTCGATCGGAGCGGCCCCCGGAGACGAATCTTTTGAAAAGGACCTGCTCGGCGCGTTTGAGAGCGCCGCCTGCTCGGATCGCGATTCGGTGGGAGCGCAGATCCTGCTGAAGGCCGCCAGGCTGGCGTTCCGTGCCTCGGTCTTTCCGAGCATCGAGAACGAGGTTCATAAGGCGCTCAAAGACGTGGCGGACGAGGCCGCAATCCGGGTCTTCGCTGAGAACGTTCGCAAGCTCCTGCTGGCGTCACCGTACGGACCGAAGGCCGTACTCGGAGTCGATCCAGGGATCCGAACGGGATGCAAGGTGGCCGTGGTCGATGACTCCGGCAAGTTCATCGCCAGCACGGTGATTCACCTGCAGAGCGAAGGCGAGAAGGAAAAGGCCAAGAAACTGATCTGCGAAGTGGTGAAGACCGGGAACTTCCGCGCCGTGGCGGTCGGAAACGGCACCGGCGGCCGCGAGACCGAGAGTTTCTTACGCTCGGCTCTGAAGGAAGCGGACCTGAACGTCCCGGTTGTCATGGTGAGCGAGGCGGGCGCCAGCGTTTATAGCGCGAGCGAAGCGGCTCGCGAGGAGTTCCCCGAACTGGATCTGACCGTCCGTGGCGCGATCTCGATCGCCCGTAGGCTGCAGGATCCGCAGGCCGAGTTGGTGAAGATCGACCCAAAGAGCATTGGAGTGGGCCAGTATCAGCACGACGTCAACCAAGGCTCTCTCAAGAAAAGCCTCGATCATGTGGTGGAGTCCTGCGTGAACGGCGTCGGAGTGAACCTGAACACCGCTTCCTATCATCTGCTTTCTTACGTGGCGGGAATCGGGCCCTCTTTGGCCCGCGCGATCGTCGAGCATCGAAACACGAAGGGGCTTTTCAAGAACCGCACGGAGCTTTTGGATGTCCCGCGTTTCAGCAAGAAAGCGTTTGAGCAGGCCGCGGGCTTCTTGCGGATTCCCGATAGCGAGAACCCGCTCGATAACACAGGCGTGCATCCCGAGCGTTACGGCTTGCTCGAAGAATTGGCCCGTCGCCTGGGCAAGGGAGTCCGGGACCTCATGGGCTCAGGCTCGGCGATCGTCAAGGGAGACCAGTCCTTCCGCGAGCAAGTGGGAGAGTTCACTTTCGCGGATATCGTTGGAGAGCTCGAGAAACCGGGCCGCGATCCTCGCGATGAGTTCGTGCCGTTTCAGTTCCGCGAGGACATCCACGAGCTCAAGGATCTTCAGTCCGGGATGCTCTGTCCGGGCATCGTGACGAATGTCACCAATTTTGGCGCGTTCGTGGACATCGGGGTTCATCAGGATGGCCTCGTCCACATTTCGCAGCTCGGAGATCGGTTCGTCAAAGACCCTCGCGAGGTCGTGAGCCCTGGAGATCGTGTGAAGGTGCGGGTCCTCGAGGTGAATCTCGAGAAGAACCAGATCTCGCTCACCATGAAGGGCACCTCGGAGAGCGCCAAGGCCCAGGCCGCGAATTCGTCTCATGGAAAAACGTGCTCCGAGCGGGCTCGGGACCATTCCGGCAAAGCAGCAAGTCACTCCGGTCCGGCGAGTCACTCAGGGCCACGAGCTGGGACTCAGGGAGCTCGCCCACGCGGGGGAGGCCCGAAGCCCGGTGGTTCGAAGCCGGGAGGGGCAGGGGGAAACCGTCCTCGTCCGCCGGCTCCCAAGCCTGTTTTCAATAACGCTTTCGCCGGCCTCGCGGCCCTTCGCGATACTCTGAAAAAGTCTTGATCAGTGAGTCCCATGAAGTGCTAGAGGTTGGGCTCCATGATTCGCAAGGGCGCTCCCGCACTGATACTGGCACCGATGGAAGGCGTTACCGACGCGCCGATGCGGGCTTTTCTCACGGAGCTCGGAGGATTCACCCATTGCGTTTCCGAATTCCTGCGCGTGAGCCAGGTGGTTCCACCCGCCAAGGTTTTTCGAGCGCACGTTCCTGAATTGTCGCAAGGCTGCCGTACGCCGAGCGGTATCCCGGTTCAGATCCAGCTCTTGGGAGGAGACCCTGAGAAATTGGCTGAAGCCGCGGCACTTGCTTGCGAGTTGGGGTCGCCTGGGGTCGATCTGAATTTCGGCTGTCCCGCGCCCACGGTGAATCGCCATGATGGAGGCGCGACCTTGCTCAAGTTCCCTCATCGCATTCGAGGTATCGTTGAGGCGGTCCGGGCCGCCGTGCCTCGTGAGCTTCCCGTTTCGGCGAAGTTCCGGCTGGGTTGGGATTCGCATGACCCGATTCATCTGAATACCGATATGGCCGCGCAGGCAGGAGCGAGCTGGATCACCATCCATGGCCGAACCAAAGTGGCGGGATACACTCCGCCTGCTTATTGGGAACCGATCGGCGAAGTGAGCCGGAGGCTGGCGATTCCGGTGGTGGCGAACGGTGATATCTGGAGTCTTGAGGACTTCAAGCGATGCCGCGATCAAAGCTTTTCGGAGCACTTCATGCTCGGGCGGGGTGCGCTTGCCGATCCAACACTCGCGACGAGGATCGCGCAGGAGCTGGGAATGGATTCGCAATCGGATGCGCGGCGATCGCCCAGTTCGTACGACGGATCGACCGGCTGGTCAGGGTGGGTTCATCGCTTCGTGACTCTCTGCCAAACTCACTCCGATACCGGAGGCGAGGGCTATGCGGTCAGGAGGATCAAGCAGTGGATCCGCTTGGCGGCATCCCGTCAGGAACTTCCTTGGTTCGATGAGCTGAAGCGCATGACCGAATTGCGCGCCATGCTTTCTTTGCTTCCGAAGTAAACGAAAACTCCGAGGGACCTCCTCGCTCGTGCCGAGAGGAGGTGAAGAAAGGGCTTTACAGGACGGCCTTTTAATGAGAATGAGTTTCATTATTGATAATAATTGAGGTGGTCATGTCGAAGTTAGGTAGCCATCGAAAACGTTGGAAGGTTCAAAGAGCGCTGCTTTGCGAGCTGCCAGGACTGGGTAAGCCCGGGGCGCTCGAGCGCAGGGGGTACCCGCCGGGTCAACATGGTCAGGCTCGTCGCAAATTCTCGGAGTACTCGCTTAGGCTTCGTGAGAAGCAGAAGATCCTTTTTCACTATGGGTTGCGCGAAGAGCAGCTTCGGAGGCTCGTGTCGCGCGCCAAGCGGGGCCAGTCCTCGGACTGGATGGACACCCTGCTGGGGATGCTCGAATGCAGGCTGGACAATCTGGTGTTCAGGCTTGGATTCGCGCCAAGCATCCCAGCCGCGCGGCAGATGATCAGCCACAATCATGTGATGGTAGACGGAAAGAGAGTGAACATCCCCTCGTACATCGTGCGCGTGGGGAGCCGGATCACACTGACCGAGAAAGCCTATCAGGGCCAGGTCTATCTGATGGCGAGCCAGATACCGCGCCTGATGCTTGCCGATTTTCTTGGCCGTGAGAAAGGGGCCTTGGGAGACGCAGGAGTTCTTCGCGACCAACCTGGCTTTCGCGACGTTCCTTTCTCGCTCGAAAAGAACTACGTCACGGAGTTCTACGCCAAGATCAAAGTTTGAGAGAAGTTGAGATGGTGAAAGACGTATTTGAATCAGATGAAGAATTTTCGGTGGAGATGGCCTCGCCAGAGATCATTCGGATTCGTTTCGGCGCGGTGAGCGTGGATATGACCCTGGATGCGGCTCAGGACTTTCAATACAAGCTGGTGAGCTTCGTCGCTGAGCAGGAGCGCCTGCTCAGCGAGCTCGATGACGAGCTCGAAAGCGACGGCGAGCGCTCGGCCAGGAGCGAGTGTGATTGCGCGGGCTCGAAGGGTGAAAGCCGGACCCCGAGTGCCTGGGACTCAGTGATCACGCTTCCTCTCAGAAAAAAGCTGCTCTCGTAAAGGGGGTGAGCGTACCGTTACCCAGAAAGGGTCGCATGGATCTCCTGAATGGTCTGCTCATAGACCTCCGGGCAGGGCAAGCGGGCGAGGCCCGAGCGTCGGACTTAGGCGAGTTGTGCGAGAGCATATCCGGCCGCGAATGCTCCCGCGAACGTCGTCCGGGTTAGCCCATGCAATGATGGCCGCTTTTGCGGCGGCGGGCATTACTTTTTCTGTTTTCTCGGATTTGGATAGCGATTGATCTCGTCTGAAGCGGGCTCGCATTCGGTAAGACTCGGAGCTATCAGATAGAGGGAATGGCATCGGTGCTCATCAGCTACAGAGTGAAGGAACTTCGTGCGCAGATCGACGTTGAGCTTCAGCCTCTTGGTCATTCGACCCGCGATCTCTAACGATAATAGAATTTTTCCCTGTGAGAGGTTTGAAAGGTAGGTCCGCGTAACTCCTATCGACTTAGTGTGCAACGCCCGGTGAATTGCCCTCCAACTCAGTGGCGAACGCTCGTTCACTGGTAATCCCAGCTCGGTCAAAATAGGCAAGAAATCGAAATTCTCGGATTTAAAGTAAATGGAAAAGTTGTTGAGACGCGAGGAGATGCTGCTCCTTTGGTTGAGGAGCTGAGAAAGCTTGAAGCTGATGAAGATTACGAAGTTCAAGTCGATCTTTGCGTCGTTTATGGTGCTTCATTTCGAAAACTCGCTGAGTTGCATAAAAGTTCGGGGCCCGACGCTCCAACAGCGTTCGCAGCGACTCTGAGGCTCACTCTTCGGTCGGGTCGTCGACTTCGGATGGGTCGGTGATCACGCCGGGTTCGGTGTCTCCCGTGCAGAACTTGGCTTGGTCGTAGTATTTGTATTTCTGGACGCAGGGATCATAGGTGGTGAAAGCCCAGTTTTCTCCCTGATAGACTTCTTTGACGAAATAGTCTTTGGCTTTGGTCTTGGGCAGGACGTGGAAGTACTTGGCTTTCAATGAGGCCTTCGCGGCCTCCTTATTGCTCTTTCCCATGTACTCGATTTGGTAAATGGCCGAGGCTTCTCCCGTGCGGTCGGCTCCGTACTGGCAATGGACCAGCATCGGTCTGAGCGCGTTCCTGTACGCATCCAACAGGGCCTGGATCTCGCGCTTGTGGGGAATGCGGCTTGCGCTCATCGGTATGCTGATCAGCTGCACGCCGTTTCTCTGAGTCACGGCCACCTCATCCTCGTACCAGGGCTGGCCCGGCATCTCGCCCCGGAGGTTGATCACGGTCTTGATGCCGTGCTCGCGAATCGTCTTTTCGAGATCCTTCGCCTTCAGCTGGGCTGAGCGGTAGAGCTTTCCCTCTTCGACGACATGGAAGTTCTTTCCAACGATCTTGTCGAGGCAGCCGGTGGTGAGGATCGTGAACGTGACGAACGTGGCGAGGACCGGAGCTTTCGAGCGCAAATCCATTTGCATCTCCTTTGGTGTGATGACGGTGACTACGCATCCATGCGGCGTCTCGGCCACTGTCCGGGCCGCTCTCCGAGATGCTTAATATTGATTGTGTAAAAAACAAAAGCGCGTGGAAAGCCGGTAAAATATGCCGTGTCGAATCCCCCCCCCGGGATCCTAAATTCGAAGGGGATGCGCCAACGGTTTGTAATCGGTGCTTGGTAGCGATTGCGCCAAGTCTGTGTTCTGACCTTTGTTTTTGTTCGATGAAAGTCCGAGCGCGAAGCCTGAGAAGTTCAGCGGCCTGTAACATCCGACCGCTACACTTTGTATACAAAAATAGTGCACTAAGTCATTTTCTACGATCGAATGCGCGTCGAAATGGAAACGCCGTACTATTTGCGAAAACTTCGGGAGGAGTTTTCGCGTAAACAACGCAGCAATCGCTCGTACTCGCTTCGGGCGTATGCTCGGGACCTGAGCGTCCACCCCTCGACTCTGAGCCTGGTTTTGCTTGGCAAGCGCCCCCTCCCGCTCAAGGACTCCTCCCGGGTTCAAATCGGTCTGAACTTGAACGCTAGGGAACGAACCCTCTTTTCTGAGAGCTTGGGTAAAAAGCATATCTCCTTGGATCGGATCCAGATCGGCAACACGGATGATCGCGCGCTTCTCGATGAACAGACTTATTTTCAGGTCATTGCCGAATGGGAGCATTATGCAGCTTTCACCTTGTTTGATTGCGAAGGATTTGAGCCGACACCCAAAGAAATTGCCAGGAGGCTGGGGATCACCGAAGTTCGCGCCCAGGTGGTGCTCGAAAACCTGATTCGCTATGGCTTGCTCGAGCGAACCGAGGATGGCGCGTTGAGAAAAGCGATTCCACGGATCAGGACCACTGAAGACGTAGCTTCCCAAGCACTCCAGGCCTCGCATCGGGATACGCTCGAGCTTGGCCAGAAAAAGCTTTCCGAGATTCCGGTCGAGCTTCGGGATTATTCTTCGCTCACCGTAGCGCTTGATCCCGAGAAATTACCTGAAGCCAAAGTCATCATCCGGGAGTTTCGCCAGAAAATGGCGGATCTTCTGAAAGGCGGCTGTAAGACCGAGGTCTATCAGCTCGCCATTCAGTTTTTTCCCTTAACCCAAATTGAACCCCAAATCAAAACCAATGACCTAGAACAAGAAGGAGATCTGTCATGAAATTGAATGTATTTTTGCTGAGCTTAATGCTGCTTGGAGGGGCTTTACCGTCCTATTACTCCGCGGCAGCAAACGAAAAAGGAAACGGGGGAGGCGCCTGGGTCTGCCACGAAAGCAGCGG
>CAYNDM010000092.1:0-9941 GCA_964395265.1 uncultured Bacteriovoracaceae bacterium | reverse complement strand
AGGAGACTGTGGGAATGCAGTTGCCCGATGGTTCGGTGCATGACGGTTTGTGGCGGGCCGAGGACATCGGAGGAGCGATCAAAAAGGATCGCATCGACCTGTTCATCGGTCTTTCAGCGCACAAGACTTTCCTTTCGAAGGTCGGCATCACGCACCTGAAGCCGCTGAAAGTGACCCTCGTCAGGAACAAGTCCAATGATTCCTGTGTCGACCGAGAGCCCGAAAACTGAGAGCCATTTGAGACCGGGCGCGGATCGGGCTTCGAGACGGGTGGGGATTCGCAAACCTTCAACCGCTGAAGACTGGCAGAAAATCCGGGAGACCTGCTGTCGCGCGGCCAACGATGGCAAGGGCATCGCGACAGAGCGCGAGTCGTTTTTCAGCGAACTCTGGGTAGGACCCTATGAGGAAATCATTCCCGAGTGGACCTATCTCGCTGAAGTCGATGGGGTTTATGCGGGATATCTGACCGGATGTCCTGACACTCGGGCTTTTCTGCGTCGAAAGCGGTGGTGGGAGCTGAGGCTTTTGATACGTATCCTGCTCCGTGAATTCGACTCGAATCAGGACACTCGAGGATTCGTCCGGCGACTTTTGGGGAGAGAGCAGTCGCCCGAACGTCGATTTCCGCAAGCTTTGCGGCGCGACCTTGAATCCAGGTACCCGGCCCATCTTCATGTCAATCTCGAAGCGGGGTTCCGGGGCTTGGGAGTCGGATACCGCTTGATCGAAGCGTACTTGGCCGATCTCAAAGCCTTTCGTGTCCCCGGAGTCCATCTACACTGCGGAGCGCGGCCGCTGGGTTTTTACCAAAGGGCGGGCTTCAATCTGCTCGGGCGCGTCGAATTCCGTTCGAACCTATTCGTTCATGCGATGGCTCAGGCACTTGATCCTCCGGCCAGTTGATCGTTCAGGCACTTGACCGTCCAGGCGCGCGAACCTATTCTCCCCCTGGGGAGATCGCCATGAAAATCAAGATTGGTTCGCTTGTCGTACTCGCGCTGGCATTGACGGGATTCGGAGACGCTCCAAACAGGGCGACGCAGGTCGCTCACCTCTTATCCGCTCTCGAGTTTTTGGATCAGCGATCTGACGCGGATCTTAGGGAGTTCGACCAATCCCTTTCGGGGCCGGGCGACGCCCCTTCGTTGAGCGCGCCATCCTACGCGAGGCTCTTGGCGGCACGGGCGATGATCGAGGAACGGAGCCATTTGATCTCCGAAGACTACGAGAATGCGCTGCGATCGTTTGTCTCTGCTTCAGGTCCCTCGCCCGGAGAAGCACGGATTGTTTCCCTCTTGGCTCGATGGAAGAGGAACTCGGATACTCGTCATTCCGCTGTTCAGCAGTCTCTGTTCGCCAAGCTGAGGGAACTTGAAGAGCGTGTGGCCTCCGAGGCGGGGCTGAGCCGGCATGATTTAGAGGAAAAATTCCTACAACCGCTTTTGGATCGCGACATCCCTGGAGCTCGACGGCTTTCCGAGCTGGAGCGCGAAGAACTTCTCGAGGATCATCAGGAGTTGGCACGCGAGCTTGCGGACACGCTGAAGAAGGCCTGGGACCGGGAAGGCTTCGAGGCGTTTTCAGGGAAGATCGAGCCAGGCACCGGTCCGAAGGGCAATCTGATCGGCACCGAATTTCCCCGCAAAACTTGGGCGGTCACCTATGATGACGGGCCTCACCCCTCCCGCACGCTCGAGCTTCTCGATACTCTCGACCAAAATGGCGTCAAGGCCACGTTCTTCGTCTTGGCGGAGCTCATGACCCAGCACCAAGGAATCAGTCGCGAGGCGCGAGACCGGGGACACGGTCTCGCCAATCATTCCTACACCCATCCTCAGTTGACGAAGCTGGGCTCGGCGGGCCTGGATCGCGAGATCCGGCAATCGACGGAGGACGAGGCAGCCGTCTGGAACCAGAGGCCCGAGTTTTTCCGGTGTCCTTACGGGCTGGGAATGAACACGGCGCGGATTCGCCAGGTCATCGCGGAAGAGAAGATGATCCATGTCTTCTGGAGCGTCGACTCCTTGGACTGGAAAGACCGAAATCCCCGCTCCGTCCTGGACCGGGTGATGAAGCAGGTCGATCGGGAGGGAAGAGGGATCGTTCTCTTTCACGACATCAACGCTCAGACGCTCGAAGCCTCCAAACTTCTGTTTCCGATCCTCAAGGAGCGCGAATACAGGATAGTCACGCTGCCTGAGATCGTCGAAGAGCTGAATCGGTGAAATCCAGGACGGCGCTGATCATCGGTTACGTCTGGCCCGAGCCGGGCTCCTCCGCAGCGGGGTTCAGGACCTGGAATCTCATCCACGCTCTTCAGCAGGGAGGTTGGGAGGTCGTTTTTTCTTCGCCTTCCCGCGAAAACGAGCATGCGGCCGAGCTTCGCAAAGCGGGGATTCGGGCCGAAACCCATGAAGCCAATGATTCGGGCTTCGACCGGTTCATCGGCGGGCTCAAACCGGGCCTGGTGCTCTTCGATCGCTTCGTGATCGAAGAGCAGTTCGGCTGGCGCGTCAGAGATCACTCGCCTGACAGCATCCGGGTCCTGGACACTCAGGACCTGCATTTTCTTCGACGTGCCCGTAAGCGCGCGGTGGATGAAGGAGTTCCGCTCGAAAAGGTGTATCGCGCCGATTTCCCTCTGCGGACCGAGGATGCCCTGCGCGAGGTCGCTGCCATTTACCGCTGCGACCTCACGCTGCTGGTTTCGGGCTACGAGAAAGAGCTGCTCGAGTCCCGCCTGGATGTGCCTTCTTCGCTGCTGATGAAACTGGGGTTCGCGTATCCCAACCAGGAGAGGGAGGTCGCGGATTTCGGCGAGCGCGGCGGGTTCGTGATGATCGGTAATTTCAGGCACCCTCCCAACTGGGATGGTGTGCTCTGGTTCAGGCGTGAGATCTGGCCAGGGATTCGATCGCGATTGCCGGGTGCGCAGGTTCGGATCTACGGCGCTTATCCCTCGCGCGAGGCCATCGAGCTGCGGGATACGGCATCCGGCTTCCTGGTCGAGGGTTGGGCGCAGGACCAGTACCAGGTTCTGTCCAACCATCGAGTGAACCTGGCGCCGCTCCGCTTTGGGGCGGGGATCAAAGGAAAGATCAGCGATGGCTGGGCGGTGGGCACTCCTGCTGTGACGACCCCGATCGGATACGAAGGCATGCATGACTCGGGCGATTGGGGAGGCGAGGTCGCCCGAACTCCTCAAGAGTTCGTCGAGAAAGCCGTGATGCTGCACGAGTCAAGCGAGCGTTGGAGCGCGGCCAGCGTCGCCGGTCGGCGGCTCCTTCGGGAGCTCTTCGATGCCGAGCGATTCGCGGTCGAGTTGAATTCGAAGGTCGATGAGCTTGGCCGGGAGCTGGCTTCGAGGCGCGAGCTCAATTTCGTGGGAGCGATGCTTTGGCATCATATGCACAAGAGCACGACTTACTTCTCGCGCTGGATCGAGCTGAAAAACCGGCTCAGTTCTTCCATTTGATGCTGCAGCCCATCGATGGGATTTGCTCGCTTGGGACCGGCTTGGACTCGAGGATCGCGTCCAGGGTCTCGGCCAGATCACGGCGCTTGACCGCGGACGGATCCTTCCAATTGTCATCGATTCGTCCTTGATAGCGAAGCTTGAATTGCCCGCCTTCATTCTCGTACACGAATGGATCGGGAGTGCAGACCGCGCCGTAGGCCCGCGCGACCTCCTGCGATTCGTCCTGAAGGTATGGAAAGACGAATCCCTGTTCGCGGGCTCGAGCCTGCATGGCCTCGAAGCTGTCCGAAGGGTACTGGACCGGGTCGTTCGAATTGATCCCGACAAGCGCCACGCCTCGCTTCGAATATTCTTTCGCAAGCTCGTTGATCCTCTCTTGGACCGCGATCACGTATGGGCAGTGGTTGCACATGAAGATGACCACCAAGGCCTTGGCCTGGGAGAAGTCCTTCAAGGAGTAGGTCTTCCCGTCCACGCCTTTGAGGCGAAAATCGGGAGCCGGTGTTCCGAGTTGATGCGTTTGTGAATGGGTGAGTGCCATGGACTCCGGTTTAGCAGCAATTCGCGAATCCCGCCAGCCTCGGAGGGTTCGTGATATGGGGCTGGTTGACGCGTGGAGATCCGTTCCGCGAGAGGCTGTGCCAAATCCTTGGCGGTTCTGCGGATCTAGACAGGGCTCGTCATTGAGGTACACTTCGAGGATGAGTTTGCGGAACAGATCGGGTGTTTTCGTTCTTTTCTTCCTGGCGCTGGGCTTCACTGCCTGTAGCGCTTCACCAAAAAGACAAGTGGTTTCGCGCGGCGAGCAGAAGACGGCCGCCAGGGCGCCATCGGACGTCAGCGCACGCGATCCCGCCATGGCGCCGCTGCGTAAGGTCGATCCGCTGAGATCGATTCCTCGGGTATCCGGATTCAGCGACGCGCGCTGCGCTCTCGGCAAAGATACGACGAATTGCTGGAGCGAGCTGGTCTCTGGCCAGATCTATCACCTTCCGAGCCGCTTCCGCGTTCATAGCGAATGTTTTCGTCCGGGCAATCATCCGGGCTGGGACAGGTTTCCCGCCGAGGGCGAGGAGTGGATGGCCGCGACCAACGATGTGGTCGGAAAGATGTTGTCGGCCTACCAGAAGGTGAACCCGAGTCGCGCCAGTTCCTTGAGAGCGTTCATCGCGAACGAGAAGCCCATCATTCGCTGCAAACCGGACGCGCCCGAAGGCGAGCGCACCGAAGCGGGCAACTCCACGTTGCTCTTGGTCGATCCCATGGAATACGCGCTCCATGGTCGAAGCGACGATCCCGGATACTTGTTCAGGAGCATGCTCTGGGGTGAGCTCCTCAATGCCAAAGGTGATGTGCCCAATCTTCCTGAATTGAAGGCACGAAGGCCTGAATGCCAGCCCCATAGCCCTGTCTACGCCTGCGTCTGGCTGGTTCATCCGTCTGATCGTCTGGAGCATCGGATCGCCCGTCGCGCTTGCGAGGCTTGCGCCGGGGAGGAGCGCGCCGAAGAGGTGTGCTCGATTGATCGGCCGTTCGTCGAGAATGTCCGGATCGTGGAGCAGACCCGAAGCTCCTGCTGGGAGGAATAGCCCTCCGACGGCCACTGGCCACCTCACGTCGTTTATGAGATAGGAGATGAATCATGAAACTCCTTTCTTGGAACGTGAACGGCATCCGCGCGGCGGATCGAGCCGGCTTTCTGGATTGGTTCGCCAAAGAAAAGGCCGACGTTGTCTGCCTTCAAGAGACCAAGGCCAATCGCGAGCAGCTGCATGAGCCGCTCCTCAACCCCAAGGGCTATCATTCGTTCTGGCATTCGGCGCAGAAGGCAGGTTACAGCGGCGTCGCGCTTTACACGCGCAAGGAGCCCCTCAGGGTCAGCGAAGGCATGGGATTGCCCGAGTTCGACAGCGAGGGAAGGGTTCTCGTGGCCGAGTACCCCGAATTCGTGCTCATCAACGCGTACTTCCCCAATAGCCAGCGCGATCATGCGCGGCTGGGATACAAGCTGGCTTTCTGCGATGCCATGCTCAAGTACTGCGAGAGCCTTCGATCCCAGGGCAAGCATGTCGTGATCTGCGGCGACTTCAATATCGCGCACAAGGAAATCGATCTGAAGAACCCGAAGTCGAACGAGAAAAACGCGGGATTCCTGCCGGAGGAGCGTGCGTGGATGAGCCGCTTCATCGAGACGGGGTATGTGGACACGTTCAGGAATTTCGTGCCCGATCCCGGCCACTATACGTGGTGGAGCTACCGGCCGGGCGTGAGAGAGAGGAACATCGGGTGGCGATTGGACTACTTCTTCGTCAATCAGGAGTTGCGTGACCGCCTGAGGACCGCAAGCATCCAGTGCGCGGTCAAAGGCTCGGATCACTGCCCGGTGCTGCTTCAGCTGAAAAAGTAGCTTGTGGCGTCGCTCGCGAAGCGATCGCTTGCGCCTCTGCGGTGGCTAAGCTTGACGCTCCTCTGAGCCGCATTGGCGATTGAGCTTCGCGCTTTCCTGGGTCGGATCAGTGACCGAGCTTCGCGATCACTTGCTGTGCCTGCAGGCAATGGCGCTCTTCCTGGGTATTGATCCGCAGGGCCTTGATGACGGCGGCAGGGAGCCCATCGTGGCGCACCACCCACGCCGTGGCCCGATCCACGATCACCTTTTCGCAGATCGAAGGAAAGGCCCCCCGTGCGAACTCGGCCACGTATTCCTCGTCCTCCCGGGTGGCGAGCTCACCCAAAGAATTGAAGTAGTCGTCCGCGAGCTGGCTGATCAGCTCTTCCTGACCCAGCTGATGGAGTCCCGCGATCGCCATCTCCAATTGCGCATTCTTGAGCTCGCGACTGGCCAAAGGAACAGGGGCGCTGGCCGGGGCGGGAGACGCGGCGAGACCGGGAGAAGGAGTCCCCTTGGGGGCCTTCTTCAGGATGGCCTGGAGCCATTCCCGCTTGATCGAAAGGTCAGGTAGCGCGGCGTCGGCATAGATCGCGGCCTTGATTCCGAAGTCGCTCGGGTCACGCTTGAGCTCGTCCTGGATCAGTTCGCGCGTGCCTGGCACGCCTATTCGAGCGAGGGTCTGCAGGATCTCCCAGCGCCGGTCCTGCTCGATCTTCAGTCCACGAAGCGAGGCCTTGCCCAACAGCAAGCCTTGCAAGAAGTTTTTCGCTTCGCCAGAGTGAGCGGATCGCAGAAAGGCTCCGTACCAGACCAGCTGGGCATCGCTTCCCGCTGGAGCCGCGTTCAATCGCCCGCGCACGAAGGCTTCGATACGAGGCATGAACCGGTTTCGGACCTCCTCGGGCATGTACTTGACGGCCGAGCCGCTGCCGGGATCGGTATTGATCAGGTTCGCGAGGACTTTCTCGAGAACCTTGGTGTCCTTTTCGCTCCCCAAGTGCTTCATGATGATTTCAGCCAGTTCCGTGGCCGGAAGCCTCGCATCCACCGTCATCTCCCAAAGCGTGTGCCAAAGTACCTGGCGGACGAAAGGATCCGAAATTTTGCCGAGCTTTTCCTTTACCGTTCGCAGGCTCACCGGATCCAGATCGATCCGGACATAATCGTGGTCCTGGTAGTTCGGAAAAACCAGATCCGGGCAGGGAAGGCCGACAGCTTTCGCGACGGCCGTCGAAGGCCCGGCGTACTCGACATCGAGGACTTTTCCGGGCGTGAGCGACGAAGAGTAGAGGGCGACGCGGGTTCGATGCGGTCTGAGTTCGTGGTTGTACTCCGAAGGAAGCTGCTTCAGGTCGAAGCTCGAGATCACGTTCTTGCCCTGGTCGTTCGGAGCGCATTGGAACTCGGCGCGAAGAGTGTTCACGCCAGCGGTCTGCAGCCATCGTTTCTGCCAGTCTTGCAGGACCTGGCCCGAAGCCTCGGAGAGCGCCTTGATGAAATCGGCGAGCGTGGTGTTGCGGAACGCGTGACGCTGGAAGTAGCGTTGAAGGCCTTCGCGGAAATCCTCCATCCCGATGTAGAAGCTGAGCTGCT
Organism: uncultured Bacteriovoracaceae bacterium; assembly: GCA_964395265.1. Classification (GTDB taxonomy): domain Bacteria; phylum Bdellovibrionota; class UBA1018; order UBA1018; family UBA1018; genus CAYNDM01. Next base: position 2,475 of record CAYNDM010000092.1, on the reverse strand, counting down.
TGAGGACCGAAGCTCCTTTGCCGTAGGTGATCCCGTCGAAGATCGCGAATGCCATCTCGGTATCGGGCACGGCGACTTCGATCGGATGGGTCGTCACCAGCCGATCCTCCCAGTAGGCCCACTGCTTCATCCCGGAGAAGAACGCCTGCCACGGATCGGACGTCTTCGCGAAGCGGGTAGCCTCGTTCAGGGCCCAGGTCGAGGCGAACGTCGCGAAGCTCTCATTGAGCCAAAGCCCGTTCCACCACTGCATGGTCACGAGATTGCCGAACCACATATGGGCCATCTCGTGCAGGATGGTGTCCGCACGCCTGCGCCGCCGGTCCTCCGTCACCTTCGACCTGAAGACATAGTGTTCGTTGAAAGTGACGGCCGCCACGTTTTCCATTGCTCCCGCATTGAAGTCCGGCACGATCAATTGGTCATATTTCGCAAACGGGTAGGCATACCCGAACTGAACCTGGAAGAAATCGAGCCCGTTGCGGGTGATCTCGAACCATTCCTTGTGATCCACGTGCTTAGCCAGGGATTTTCGCGCGAAGAGGCGCATGGGAATGCCTTTGGCGTCCGCCGACCACGAGGCGTACGGGCCGGCATGGAGCGGGAAGAGATAAGTGCTGAAGACCCTGGATACAGGGAATTCCCAGCTCTTGCGGCCGTTGAGCGCGCTCACCTTGCGCTCGAGGGTGCTCGAGATCACGGTCCAATTCTCAGGCGCCTCGACCGTCAGCTCGTAAGTGGCCTTGAGGTCCGGCTGGTCGAAGCAAGGAAACATTTTTCGCGCGTTGTACGGCTCGAAATTGGAATAGAGGTAGACCTGCTGATCGATCGGGTCCTGAAAGCGGTGCAGGCCGTTGCCCGTGTTCGAATACGGGTGACGGTAGGCGATCTCGATCCGGTTGGATCCGGCGCTCAGCTCGCTGATGTCGAGCCAGATCCTGCTGCCGTCGTACTTCTGCAGGATCTGCTCCGGGGAGAAACTGGCCTGATTGACCCTGAGCGAGGTGATCTCTCCTTCGGCGAAATCGATGAAGGTCCGGGAGGCGGCTTTCGCGGCCCCTTCCTTGAGCTGGAAGTTGATGACCGTCCGGCCCTCGAATGTTTCGTCGCGATCGCCCAGGCCGAACCAAAGCACGTATGAGACACCGGTGATCTGGCGGGCGCGGGTCTCGGCCTCCTTCCACGTCAGCGAGGATCGGGAGGCGGCCTCTCCCCGAGGCGGTACCTTCCCGCCCAAGGTGCAGGCCAGCAGCAGGCCGACCGACAATGCGGCCGCTGCGAAAAGACGAAACGAACTTGCGCGCAAAATGGTCATCGGGTCATCTCCCCTAGAGTGATCTCTTTATTTGGAGAAGGGGCGGGCTACGCTTGAGTCAGCTCCAGCTTCTCGACTTCAATGCCGACGGACCGGAGGATATCAACCGAGTCGCGAACGCGATAGTCTTCTCCGTAGTAGATCTTCTTCACGTTCCCGAGATTGATCAAGCGTTTCGCGCAACCGACGCAGGGAAGATGAGTGACGAACACGATCTTCTCGATGTGCCTGGGGGCGTCGCAGTTGATGACCGCGTTCTCCTCGGAGTGAAGGCAGCCGCAGTTGCCAGCCTCGTTTCGGTCGCAGCGATTGGGAAGCCCCGTCGCGTTCCCGTTGTAGCCCACGGCAAGCACCTTGCGGAAATCCGTCGAGGTGATGACGGTTCCCACCTGCAAACGGACGCAGGTTGAGCGCGCGGCGAGTGTTCTGGCGAGCTGAAGGTAAATCGTCTGGAAGCTCGGGCGCTGGCGGGATTCGGGGCGTTCCATCGGTCAGGACTCCTTCTTCTCGGCCTGATCCGGAGGCCGCACGAAGGAGAGATAGTGCTTCAGCTCTCTCACGGATTCATGGATGTCATCGACGGCACGGTGGCTGTTCGCCTTCTGGAAGCTGATATTGTAGCGTTCCCGAAAGACCTCTTTGAACGAGCTGACGTCGATGACGCGGTAATGGAGCCGGGCCGCGAGCTGAGGCATGTATTGGTCGATGAAGCGCTTGTCGTTGCCGACGGAGTTTCCGCAAAGGACCACCCGTTCCTTTTCCCCGTAGTATTTCTTGACCAGCTCGAGGAGCTCTTTCTCCACGGTCTCAAGAGGGGTCCCTTTCGGAACGGCTGCCGTCAAGCCGCTTTCGCCATGGGTTTTCTTGCACCAGTCGTTCATGGCTTCCAGGACCTCGGGAGGCTGGAAGACGATTCGATGGTACTGTTCGACGGGGTTCAGGTCTGTGTCAGTGATGACCACGGCGACTTCGAGAATGCGGTCGGCTTTTTCGTCCAGCCCCGTCATCTCGAGATCCACCCAAAAGAAATATCTCATGAATTTTCATTCGCATAAGACCGGGGAAGGAGTCCAGGGTGACAAAATGCGTTAATGCGTTTCTCCTCTCGTATTGCCTCAAAAGTAAGTGTTACTGAGACGCGGTGGGTAGAGGGTCAGAGG
>CAYNDM010000091.1:7750-10066 GCA_964395265.1 uncultured Bacteriovoracaceae bacterium | reverse complement strand
CATGTGCACATGATGAAAACACTACTCTCGGCTCTCGTTCTCCTTCTTGCCGTCTCGGGCGGCGCTTGCACGCAAAAATCCGGCAGCGTCCGGGATGTCACCCCATCCGAGGCACAGGGCCTTCTGCGGAACCAGTTCGCCGTCATCGTTGACGTTCGCGAAGCCCACGAGCTTCAAGGCGGAATGGCCGAGGGCGCGCTTTGGATCCCGTTCTCGGAATTCGAGAAAAACTCCGAGCAATGGAAGGAGTTCGTGGCGAACTTACCGAAGGACAAGCAGATCCTGACCTACTGCGCAGGGGGCAGGCGAGCCGGCAAGGTCGCGGAGCAGCTCGCGAAGCTGGGCTTCCAAACCGGCAATCTCGGGGGATTCGATGACTTGAAAGCGGCGAATATGCCGATAGCGAAGGCTCCCGCGCCAGCCACCGAGTGACAGCGGGCGCCGCAAGGGAGATCGCGGCTGGCGCTCGATCGTGGATTGGACTACTCTCCCCTCCATGAGCAAAACCGCCTCCGAGTTCAATCACGAGTACCTGGAAATCCACCGCTGCAAGGAAGAGCTCTTCTGGACAACCTATATGGGGATCGAAAGCCGTCCCACGGAGTTCGAAGAAGCCGAAGCGCGGTACAAGACCTACATCTCAGATCCGTCCAACCTCAAAGCGGCCCGCGATGCGCTGAGCTCAGCCACCGACGCGAATGAGCGCTCCGCTCTCGAAGGGTGGGTCCGGTTCTTCGAAGCCAACGCGATCGAAAACGAGGAGGGGCGGAAGCTCCAGAAAGAGCTGATCGAGCTGGAGAGCGCGCTTTTTCAGAAGCGAGCGAAGCTGCGCCTGACTTACCGAGACAGCCAAGACCAAGAGCACGAGGCCTCCACCAACGTGCTTTCGGCGAATCTTTCGGCCGCTCAGGATGAAACCATCCGAAAAACCTCCCACGACTCCTTGCTGGAGCTCGAGCGATTCGTGCTTTCCAACGGATTCATCCCGCTCGTGAAGAAGCGCAACGAGTTCGCCCGCTCCCTCGGCCACGCCACCTTCTTCGAATACCGTGTCATGAAGAACGAGAGCCTGAGCGTGCAGCGGCTGTTTTCGATCCTCGACGAGTTCGAGAAGCTGACCCGCGGCACTTGCTCCAAGCGATTCGAGGAACTTCGGCGCGACCAGGGAGATGAAGCCGTCCGGCCGCATAATCTCCGCTACGCGATCGGTGGCGATACCCAACGCCGGGTCGATCCGTACTTCCCCTTCGAGAAATCGCTTGAGAACTGGGCAACGAGCTTCGCCCGCCTGGGCATCGAGTTCCGGGGCGCTACCCTGCAGCTGGACCTTTTCGATCGAAAGGGCAAGTACGAAAACGGTTTCATGCATGGCCCCGAGCCCTGCTTCTACGACAATGGCCGGTGGCGCCCGGCAAAGATCAATTTCACCAGCAACGCGACCCCAAGCCAGGTCGGAAGCGGGCGCATCGGCCTCATGACGCTCTTTCACGAAGGCGGTCACGCGGCGCATTTCTCTAACATCACGCAGAACGCCCCCTGCTTCTCGCAGGAGTTTCCTCCGACATCGATGGCTTTCGCTGAGACTCAGTCGATGTTCTGCGACTCCTTGATCCGGGACGGCGACTGGCTGCTGCTTTATGCCAAAGATCTGTCAGGAGCACGGATCCCCGAAGAGCTCATTCGCCTGATTGTAACCACCGACCAGCCCTACATGGCCTATTCAGAGCGCTCTATTCTCGTCGTTCCGGTCTTCGAGCGCAGGCTTTACGAGATGCCCGACAATGACTTGACGATGGAGAACATCCTGCGACTCGCGCGGCAGTGCGAGCGCGAGATCCTGGGGCTGGAGTGCAGCCCTCGGCCCCTGCTCGCGATTCCCCATCTCCTGTCGGGCGATGGCGCATGCTCCTACCAAGGCTACCTTCTGGCGCACATGGCAGTGCATCAGATCCGCTCGCATTTCTTCAGGACCTACGGATTCATCACGGACAATCCCCACGTGGGGCCGGAGCTGGCTCGGCACTGCTGGCAACCCGGCAACAGCATCAGCCACAGCCAAAGCATTCGCAGTCTGCCGGGCGAAGACCTCTCGGGACAGGAGCTGGCCAGAGCCTGCAACCTCGAAACCGAAGCGCTCTGGGAACAGACTCTCGAGCTATTGCGACAGGCAGCGGGAAGAGTTCCTGCGCCTTCCCGCGACGCGGAGTTGAACGCTCGGATCCGAATCGTTCATGGCAGGGAGTTGATCGCCTCGAACGAGGAATCCATGCCCCGGATGTACCGGGAATTCGAGAGCTGGATCGACCGGAACTATCG
>CAYNDM010000091.1:4818-7740 GCA_964395265.1 uncultured Bacteriovoracaceae bacterium | reverse complement strand
CCCGCTTCCCAATAAGCGAACCGAGCGGCGTCAATTTCTTGTCAGGATTCAGACCTGAAGCGCTTGCTTCGAGGCTGCACAAAACCTTATCATGATACGGTCGCAGCAACTGACGTGCTCCCCCTTTTGGAGAAAATCGATGAAATTGAACCGCAGCTTCCGTTCCCTCCTGCTCCTGTTGTTGTCCCTGCTTTCGACCGGAGCTCTTCAGCCAGCGTACGCAGCCAAACTCGAGTGCGAAGTGGTGCCTTACATCATGAAGGCTTACCTTCAGAACCACTATGAGCACAAAGAGCTGACCGACAAGATCAAACAACAGACTGTCGAGCAGTTCATCCGTACCCTGGATCCCTCCAAGAGCATGCTGCTCCAGTCCGACGTCGACAAGATCAAGTCGGAACTTCCCAAGGTTTTCGCGACGATGAACCAGGGGAATTGCGGCTTGCTTGAAGAGCACTACAAACTCCTCCTCGACCGCACCAAGGAGACCGAGGCCTACATCAAGAGCTACGTCGGCAAGGAGTACAAGCTCGACGAATCCGCCGAGTTCACTCTCAATTCCGACAAGCGTTCCTTCCCGAAAGATCAAGCGGAGAAAGAAGCCCTCCTCCGCAATATGGTTCACTTCCAGATGTCCAATTACCTATTGGACGGGAGCAAGCTCGAAGATGCCAAGAAGCAACTGGTCCACCGCTACGAGCTCATCACCAAGCGCGCCACCGAACGGAACGGCGAAGCAGTGCTCGTCATGTACATGGAAGCGTTCGCCCAGGCTCTCGATCCGCACTCGAGCTACCTGTCCAAAGACAGTCTCGAGGATTTCGAGATCCAGATGCGCCTTTCTCTCGAAGGGATCGGGGCTTCATTGAGCTCCCAGGACGGCTATACCGTCATCGAGCAGATCATCCCCGGTGGCGGAGCGGCCCGTTCCGGCCAACTCAAGCCAAAGGACAAGATCATCGCGGTCGCCCAGGACGGAAAGACTCCCGAGAACATCATCGACATGGACCTTCGCGACGTAGTGAAGAAGATCCGTGGCAAAAAAGGCACTCGCGTGAAGCTCACCATCCTGCGCCAAGGGGATAAGGTCGAGCGCTTCGACGTCACCATCGTCCGCGACAAGATCGATCTCAAAGACCAAGCCGCCAAGATCACCTACGAAACCAAGAACGTCGACGGCAAAAAGCTCGTCTACGGCGTGATCGACCTACCCTCCTTCTATGGAGGCGGAGGCAAGAATGGCCGCTCGAGCTACGAGGACGTGAAACGTCTGCTCACCGAGGCGAAAGCCAAGAAGGTCGATGGCATCATCCTGGATCTTTCCAGGAACGGAGGCGGCCTCCTCGACGACGCGGTCAAGCTCGCGGGCCTTTTCATCCGCGAAGGCGGAATCGTTTCGACCCAAACAACCGGTGGAAAAATCGAGCTCCTTCGGGACGAAGACGAGAGCATCGTGTACAACGGGCCCCTCGTCGTGCTGACGAGCCGTTTCAGCGCTTCGGCTTCGGAGATTCTGGCAGGCGCCCTGAGGGACTATGGGCGCGCGGTCGTCATCGGGCATGATCACACCTTCGGCAAAGGGACAGTCCAGGTGATGGCTCCCCTTCCCTCCAACCTGGGGGCGATGAAAGTCACCACCGGGATGTATTTCCTGCCTCAAGGCTACTCCACGCAGCACACGGGAGTCTCCGCTGATATCGTTCTGCCTTTCGGCTTCGACAGCGCGGAGGTAGGCGAAAAACACCTGGATTATTCGCTGAACCCAAGGAAGATCAGCCCATTTCTGTCGGATTCAGCCAACTCTACGGACCCCAATCAACGCTGGACTCCAGTAGGTCAGGAGCAGCTGGCCAAGCTGATCGAGAGATCCAAGGCGCGGATTGCGGAAAACCCCAAATTCGCCGAGTTGAAGAAGGCGCTGGACAAGTCCCTTCAGCGCCAGGGAGCGGTCAAGCTGGCTGATATCCGCAAGGACTTCCTCGAGGAAAAGAAGAAAGCCAAGAAGAACGAGGAAAAAGTCACCGGCAAGAAGCGCAAGAAGCCGGGCCTGGTGATCGGCGAGGATGAGGAAAAGGATCCGCTGTTCCTGCAGGAGAGCATGAACGTGCTGACCGATCTGATCGCTCTCCAATCGGAGAAGGCTCCTTCCGTCGTTCATGCGAACGGCGTGGAAATCAAGAACTGATCGGCGAAGCGATGATTTGAGCCAGGGCAGTTCTATGCTCTGGCTCAAGGCTCGAAAGATTCAGCACCAGACCGGCGAGCTTGAGCCGTTTGGCCTCCTCCTCGGTACGGGTCAGGATCTGATTGCTCATCAATCGGATCGAGCCGGATCTCGACCACTTCACAGCGGCCTGAAGCTCGGTCGAGGTCAGAACGAACCTCTCCACCGATCCGTCACTGATCTCAATATCCAATTCGCTCAATTCCTGATTCTTGAAGTGCAAGCTCTGCGTTCCATCCTTCGAGGCTGCCACCTCGCCGGACGTAGTCGGGAACATGGAGGCTCCCGAGAGCTCTGCCGCGTAATAATCCCTGATCAGGCTCCTAAACCGGGAGCTGGGTTTGTGGAACTCGATGCCCGCTCCGCAACCGCCCACATAGACGACTCTGAACTTGAGCTTGAAAACAAAATAATCCCCGATGAAGAACTCGCCTTGAAACAGCCTTTTCGGATCATATGCCCCCTGCAGGGCGATCCTGGCTCCCAGCTCCGCCAGATTGGAGACCTGGATTTTCTCGGGGGCGAGCTCCTCGCAGAGGACGAAACACTTCGAACTCACCGCAAAATCGATGATTCGAGGGACTCGTCTTCTGGACAGGTGTGCCGAGGCGGACATGGAGAAATCTCCCAATCAGTTGATTTTCTACCGGCGCCACGGGTAAATCAAACTGTCATTTATAACCGAATTCACCCAAGAA
>CAYNDM010000091.1:0-4808 GCA_964395265.1 uncultured Bacteriovoracaceae bacterium | reverse complement strand
ACATAGATCTCACTGATCTCAAACGACAGGCAAGAATTGCCGTGGTCGGGACCGGACCGGCCGGCCTCATGGCTGCTTCGGTGATCACCGCCGCAGGCCACCCAGTCACCCTTTTCGAGAAGCGCACGGGTCCCGGCAGGAAGCTCCTGATCGCCGGGAGCTCAGGGCTCAACATCACTCATGATCTCCCACGAGAGCGCTTTCATGAGCTCTATTCAAGCCCGGCGAATGACGGCCATTTCGAGCGCCTGTTCCGGCATTTCGGGCCCCAGGAGTGGCTCGAGTTCATTCATCGACTGGGACTGAAGACGTTCCGAGGGACCTCGCGACGCTATTTCGTCGAGGAAATGAAGGCGTCGGGTCTTCTTCGCTCATGGACCCACTCCCTCAAGGCCGCGGGCGCCGAATTTTTGACGGAACACGAGCTCGTGGACTTCGAGGCGAATCTCCTTCGATTCCAGACGGGACTGGAGCTCGAGGTGGATGCGGTCTGCTTGGCGCTGGGAGCCGGAAGCTATGTATTGCCCGAGTCCCCCCTCAGATGGCCGGGGATCTTCATCAGGAAGGGAGTCCGCTTCAACGAGTTTCGCGCTTCCAACGTGGGCTATGAGGTGAGCTGGCCGGAAGGGTTTCTCAAAGAAGCCGAGGGACTGCCGTTGAAAGGCGTTGCGCTCTCGACCTCCAAAGGATCGCTTCGAGGCGACCTCGTCATCACTCGCTACGGGCTCGAGGGCACGCCGATCTATTTCATGGGCGCCCCTGGAAGCGCCACGCTGGACCTCAAACCTGACCTGACCGCGCAGCAGGTCCTCGCACGACTTCAGGCACCCCGAGAGAACCTGTCGCCGATGCGTAGGATCAAACGCACGCTCAAACTCTCCGCGGCCGCTCAATCCCTACTCTTCCACTTGGCGCCGTCGAACCCGGTCGCGCCGCCAGAGCGTGCGTCTTCCTCAAACCGCGTCGCGCCTTTGGAACACGTCGCGCCGTCGAATCGACCTGATTCGCTGGAGAAGTGGGCCTCGCTCATCAAGGCGTTTCCGATCAGGCTCGAGAAGCCGCGGCCGCTCGAAGAGGCCATCTCCTCATCAGGAGGAATCGACTGGAGCGAGCTCGACTCCGATCTCATGCTGAAGCGCTACCCCGGTATCTACCTCGCGGGAGAGATGATCGATTGGGACGCGCCCACCGGAGGATTCCTGATTCAAGCGTGCGTATCCCAGGGACATCTGGTCGGCACCCGGATCGTCGAACGCCTGGCGCGTGCGCCGATCACATCTGGATCTTGAGCTTCTTGAAGAACGCCTTCGGATTTGGCTCGCGCCCCAGGAAATCTTTCAGAAGCTGAGAGGCTTCGACCATCTTTCCTCGCTCGAGCACGGTGCGGCGATATCTCTTGCCCAGATCCGCGTTGAGCAATCCTTCGCTCTCGAAACGGGAGAACATGTCGGCCGCGTACACCGCCGACCAGAGATATCCGTAGTAGCCGGCGTCGTAGCCTCCCATCAGATGACCGAAACCCGCCTGAAACCTGCCGTCCACGAGCGGCTCCATCCCATTGATCTCCCGGTAGAGCCGGTGATGCACTTGAGTCGTATCTACCGGACCTCTCGAGGTGTGGTAGGTCATATCCAGCAGGCCCAGGAAAAGCTGCCGGGTATAGAATAGCCCGAGATTGAAATCGCGAGCGGCGATCATCCGATCGAGGAGCTCCTTAGGGAGCTTTTTCGACGAGTCTTTATAGTGTCCTGAAAGCTCCTGCAGCATCTCGGGACTCCAAACCCACTCCTCCAGCATCTGCGAAGGCGCCTCCACGAAGTCCCGGGAGGTCCTCGTGCCCGAAAGGCTCGCGTAGGGAGCGCGGGTCAACGTCTGATGCATGATATGCCCGAACTCATGGAAGACCGTCTCCACTTCGTCGTGCGTGAGGAGCGAAGGCTTGCCGTTCGCGGGAGGCGTGAAGTTGGCGACGATCGCCGAAACCGGAGCCTGGTACTTTCCTTCTTTCATCCTCCCGGCCACAAGCGTGAAAGCCGCCGCGTGCCCGTACTTCATGGGGCGCGGGAAGAAATCAGCGTAAAAATGGGCGATCAATTCCTTCGTATCGGCGTCGCGAATCGAATAGAGCTTCACCCCGTCGGCCCATGTCCTGGCTCCCTTGATCTCGTGAAGCTCGACTCCGAAAAGCCTCGAGTAGATCCCAAACATCCCCTTCAGGACCGTGTCGACCGGAAAATACTCGCGGATCTTCTCGTTATCGAGATCGAAGTCCCGCTTCTTGAGCTGGTATGAGAGATAGACCGTGTCCCACGCGTTCACTTTTTTCGCTTCGGGATCGATCTCAAGCTGGAATTTCCCGAGCTTCGCCAGATCGGAACGATTGGCTTCGGCGAGTTTGCCTCTCAGATTGCCCAGGAATTTCAGCACCGTGGCCGAGTTCTTCGCCATTCGATCCTCGGTTCGGTAATCCGCCCAGGTCTTGTATCCCATCAGGCGCGCGATCTTCTGCCTGAGAACGATGGCTTTCTCGAGAAGCGGGACGTTCTTCTCGGCGGCCCGGCGCTGATAAAGCAGCGCCATCCTCCGTCGGGTCTCGCCGCTCACCGCGTTTTCCATCACCATGCCGTAGTCCGTGGGCTTCGCTGTCACGATGAGCTTCCCGGATTTGGATCGCCCGAGCCGCTTGATGAAATCCTCAGGAAGGCCCTTGAGCTCGTCTTCAGTGAACTCGATGGTCGATTGATCCTGGTTCAGGTTCGTCGAAAACTGCGACTCCAGCTGGCTGAGTTCCACCTTGAGCTTTTTGACTTCTTCCCGCCGCTTTTCGGGGAGCTTCATCCCGTTTCGCTCGAACTCGAGCAAAATCTCCTTATGAAGGACTTTCTCTTCCGCCGTACGCGGCTTAACCGCGCGTAGGGCGTCATAGAGGCCTTTTCGGGTCGCCACCGTCACCCAGAAAGCATCCGTTTTCTCGTCGCATTCGGCGCCTTCCTTGCTGACCGTCTCATTCGTAGACACGTACTTCATGAACGTCAGCGGGCTTACCCTGTCATTGAAATCGGCCAGGGCATTCTCCATCCGGATCGCGATGCCATCGAAGTTCCTCTGGTCCGCCGGAATCGCCTCGATCCGCTTGAGCTCCTCATCCGCCTGCTGGATCAGCGAAGCGCAGGATGCGGCAAGCTCTCCAGGAGCGTAATCCGATCGGATCAGCGCCTCGCGCCCAGTGGCGGCGCCGACGGGGCGCGGGCCAGAACTGCAGGCGGATTGAAGAAGAGCGAAGAAAAAAAGAACCAGGACCGGCGTGGTTACCTTCGTTTTCATATTGGCTAAGAGAATGACATGAGCCGGGAGGATTGAAAAGCCGCAGTTCGTTGCCATGGAGGAATCCCTCAAGTAGGCTGGGACCGGGTATGGATAAGCTTATTTGCGTCGGTAAGAACTATTTGGAGCACGCCAAGGAATTGGGAGACGCCGTTCCCGAGCGGCCAGTGCTTTTTCTCAAGCCTCCAAGCGCGGCCCTCCAAGCCAGCCAGCCTGGCGAGGTCCTGAAGAGCCGCCTTCCTCGCGAGCGGGGCTCGATTCATCACGAAACCGAGCTCCTGATTCGTTTACGAAACGGCGGTTCCAACCTGAGTCTTCAGGAAGCGGAACAAGCCATCGAAGCCGTCTCCATCGGCTTGGACATGACACTTCGGGATCTCCAGAGCCAACTCAAGAAAGCCGGGCACCCTTGGGAGGTCAGCAAGGTCTTCGCCGGCTCCGCGATCCTGGGCCCGTGGATTCCCGTGTCGGGCTTCAAGGATTATCTCCAGGTGCCATTCACCCTGACTTTGAATGGTTCGCTCAGGCAGCAAGGATGCGGAAGTCAGATGAGCCTCTCGCCTGCTGAATGCATCGCCTATGCAAGCGAGTGCTTTACGCTTTGTCCCGGAGACATTCTTTTTACCGGCACCCCGGTTGGGGTGGGCCCCATCCAGCCAGGCGACCTGGGCGAGATTCGTTGGGGCGATCGACTCAATTATCGAGTGCAGTGGGAGTGATGACGAGACAAGATCAAGGTGATGACGAGGAAGCAGCCGAACTCCCTTGTCTTCGGATGCGAGCCTCGACTAGAATCGCTTTCATCTTATGAAGGCTCACATCCTCCTGTCTGTCATCGGAAGCTCTGGCCTGTTCTTTGGAATATGCACGGCCTGGTGCGCTGACACTCAAAAGGAGACTGCCGGAGCGACAGCCGTGTCCGAGCCCGCTTCTGGGACCGTGGCGGGGTCAATGCCGGGATCAGAGCCAGGGACCAGTCCCGGGGCTGTGGCCACTTCTACGACCGGATCGACTCCTCAAGCCCAAGCTTTGCCATCTTCAGGGGTCAGCTCCGCCAGCGCCGAGAAGTACCAGGCAGGCGACAATGCCTTCAAAGAACGAAAGGACGAGGCCCGCGCTCGCGAGGCCCTAGAGCTTTTTCGCAAATACGCCAATGAGAATCCCAAAGACCCTGAAGCAGCATGGCGTCACGCCATGGCATGCTATTTCGTGGGCCTTCGACTCACTCAAGACGACGAGACCAAAAAGAAGCTCCATGAAGAAGGGCGAGACGCTGGCCTGCGTGGCGTGAAACTCGATTCAACCTGCGCTCCATGCCATTTCTGGGGCGCCATCAATATGGCTCTTTATGGTCAGGTGGTTGGAGTCTTCAAGACTTTCTTCACGCTCAACGACGTTCGCAAGCATCTCAAAAAGACCATCGAACTCGAGCCCTCCTATGCCAACGCCGGATCATTTCGACTTGAAGGCCTGATCGAGCAGAA
>CAYNDM010000090.1:9227-10106 GCA_964395265.1 uncultured Bacteriovoracaceae bacterium | reverse complement strand
GCGCTACGGCGGCCACCCTGATCGGCGTCGAACGGATCGTCTCCAGCGCCAGCCGCAGCGCTTCGTTCTCGATCTTGAGCCGGGTCATCTCCTCGTTGAGCTGTCGAATCTGTTCCTGCAGCCGTTTGACTTCCAGCTCGCGCAGTTGCAGGCGCTGTTTCAGTTCGGCGGGGGTTGGTTCGGGCAGGGCTGCGCGGGCATCCTCCAGCCGGCGTGAAAGCTGCTCTGACTCGTTTTTATGAACAACGACCATCTTCATGGCGGTTTGCAGTCGATGCTTGAGGTCCTCGGATCCCCCCTCCGACGAAGCCTGGCTCTTCTTCGCCTGCTCGATCCTTTCCAAAAGCTGCTGGTTCGTCTTCTTCATCTCTTCCAACTGCCTTTGAGTTCTTTCCAAGCGGGCTTTCAAGTCCGGACCTACGACACGGCTCTTCGCGACGGCCTCCGTGTTCATCCTGGTCTTCTGCTCTTCAAACTTCGCGGTCAGGGCTTTGTTCTCTTCCTTGGCCATCAATAGGAGCTTCTGAACGTTGTTGTATTTCTGCTTGTAGTGCGCGTCTTCGGCAAGGGACCGATTCATGCCTTTCAGCTTCTCGAGCGCGATGTTCGTCTGGGTCATCTGATCCTTGACTCGCGTGATGGCAAAGTTCTTCTGGCGAATGAGATCGTCGCGGCGGCGGATCTCGGATTGGAGACGCTGCTCGCGGTTCTTGAACTCGAGCTCTTTTTGCCTGATAGCGGCGTTCACTTTTCTGGCCATCTCCTGCAGCCTGACCTTCTCCGCGAGAATCTCGCCCATGAACTTCTCGACCCAGCGACGCGCCTTGGGTGATACATCGGCTTTAAGCTCGGCGGCCTCTTGCTTGGCTCGATGGATCA
>CAYNDM010000090.1:6282-9217 GCA_964395265.1 uncultured Bacteriovoracaceae bacterium | reverse complement strand
CGCCTTGAATCTCGGCGAGAAGATTGGTCGAGGCCGCCTCGGCACTGGCGCCTGCGGCGGCTTCGTCCGCCGATTTCTCGGATTCCGCAGCGGGCTCCTTCTCAGGAGCGACTCCAAGCGGTTCGTCGCCTGTGCCCTGCCCCTCCGGAGCCGTCCCTTCGCTCGCGTCAGCCTGAGTCTCCTCGGGTTTTACCTCCGTTTCGGGCTCGTCCTCCTCCTGCCGCTTGAAGGGCCAGATCTTCTTCACCAAGGTCTTCAGACCATCCACGCCTTCTTCAATGAGCGAGATCTCTTTGTCTTCCGAGTCTGAGGCATATGAAGCGTCTGATGAGCCTGGCTTCGCACTCTCCAGCTCCTCGATCTTCCGCTCAAGCTCGCTGATCTTGTCGATATAGGATTGGATCACCGCTTGGCTCGCGGGCTCGTCCGCGGACCCTGGCTCTTGGCCGCTTCCCAGCCAATTCATCATCCGGTTCTGGCCTTCCGAGTCCTGCGCAGACTGGCCCTTCACCTGAAAGACCCCTTCTCCCATATGCTCCGTCGTGCCTTTGATCGTCGTGGCCTCGGAAGGTTTCTGCCCATCACCATGAATCCTCGTGGCTTCGAGGGCGGCGGACCTGTCGCGAACGGTTCGGGCGAGGATCTCGTCCGCGGGAGTCGGTTCCGGCTCAGCCCCCACGACCTCGTCTCCCAAAAGCTTGGAGTAGTTCAGATCTCCGAGCTCCGTGTAGCTCTTGGCCTTAGGCGCCTCCGGCGCCGAATCTTCGACCGTGATCACTTCGATGTCACCCTTGGACGCGAGCTCCTCGTCATCCATTTTCGATGGGATCCCGAGGAAGGAGACGACTTCCAGCCTCGCCTTGCCCAGCTGCTGGCGAATGACCACGCGATTGGCGTGAGCGTGCAGGTAAGCCAGTAGACGCTCGAAATCATCTGCGGGAGCGCCTGAGCGGATCCGTTCCATCAAATCCGAAGGAGAGTCGATCGTACCGACGTGCCCAAACGAAACTCCGATCGCGATCTTCTCCGAGTCGAAGCCACATTCGACGAGCACCGGATCACCGCTGGAGGCAATGAAGGCCTCGAACGAAGCGTAAAGGATGATCGCGCGAAGCTTGAGCTCGTCGAGGTCGAGGTCCTTCAGCGATGCGCTCAGCAGGTCGGAAATCCTACCCACGTGCTTGGGGTTGAAGAGCGTGCTGTACAGGATCTCGCAATCTTCTTCGAGAAGGCCAGAGACGCCGAAGCTATCGAGCGATCGATGCGGCTTTTTGCCGAAACTAAGCATCCGCGAACCCCCCCGGTCCGTAGATGCTGGCGGCCGGCGTGTTCGCATCGATCATTTCGGATTTCACCCGCGTAAGCCTCGAGAGCAGCTTGTGAGCCACGCGCTCGCCTCGATCCTGAAGGTCGTCCGCGCGAAAAGCCGAGATTCGCGAGTCGATGATCAGGGCGCCTACGAGTCCTGTCAGTTCGTCGATCTCGGGATGAAATCCGGGCTCGAGCTCCTGCGGCAATCCCATGGACTCGGCGAAAACCCGTTTGCGCAGTCGATTCAAATGGCCGAGATCAGTTTGCCCCAGATGAAGGCCCATGAACACGGCCCAGCTCGAGCGAAAGATCGCGCACTCGTACTTTTCGAAGTCCTGGTCCCGCGCTGCGCACAACAGTTCCGAAGGAAGCTGCTCGCAGAGCTCGCTGACGAATACGGTCACGAAGAAAAGCTCGATCACGGCTTCCGCGCCCCAGAGCGGGCCGGTCAGGCGAAGGCAGGCGTCCGAGATCTCGTAAGGCGTGGGAGGAAGCGCGCCCGCTTCAGCGGGAGGCTCCCAGAGCAGCAGCGAACGGACCCGCCGGGCGGCTTCGCGAAAGGGGCGAGTGCGCTCGACGAATTCCGGGAAGAAAAGCGCCTCGTATGTCTTGAAACGATCCAGCTCCTCGGGCGTGAAGAAATCGAGCGGCGCCTTGAGCGAAACGAACTTCTGGTTGCGCTTCAGGAAAACATACACGGGCGCCAGCATCGGCACGAAAGGCTCGACGAGATGAATCGGACAGCGACGCAGGGTCGAAGCCGCTTCGATCGGGAGTTTACGCTGGCTAAAGTTCATAACCGCTACACACGCCTTCATGAACTTTTCGGAAGCAATTCCCGATAAATGAAGAAACTGACTCTATGCGTTATACGTTTTCGGCGTAATGACAGGCCGATAAATGGGGCGTCCCTGCGATCCTCTCGATCTCCCGAAGCTTAGGATGCTCCGTACGGCAATTCTCCTTTGCCATCGGGCACCTAGGATTGAATTTACACCCTAAAGGAGGATTGATCGGAGAGGGCACATCCCCGCGAAGGATGATTCGCTCTTTTCGAAATTCAGGGTCCGGAACAGGAATCGCCGAGAGCAGCGCCTTCGAATAGGGATGCTTCGGGTGCTGATAGAGGATCTCGGACTCGGCCAGCTCCGCCACCTCGCCCAGATACATGACCGCCACGCGGCTCGAGATATGTTCGACGACCTTGAGGTCATGGGCGATGAACAGATAGGTCAGCCCCAGCTCCTTCTGCAGGTCCTGCATCAAGTTGACGATCTGAGCCTGGATCGACACATCCAGCGCCGAAACCGGCTCGTCGCAGACGATGAATTCAGGCTCGACCGCCAAAGCTCTGGCGATGCAAATGCGCTGTCTCTGCCCGCCCGAGAACTCATGCGGATAACGGGAGATCGCCTCCTTGCGCAAGCCGCAGAGATCCAGGAGCTTGAAGATGCGATCGCGCTTCTCTTGCCGGGACCGGGCGAGGCCATGGATCTCCAGGGGTTCGGCCAGGATGTCCTCGACGGTCATGCGAGGGTTCAAAGAAGCGTACGGATCCTGAAAGATGACCTGCATGTGCCGCCGGAGCTTGCGCATCTCAGAGGCCGAGATCCGCGTAATATCC
>CAYNDM010000090.1:2595-6272 GCA_964395265.1 uncultured Bacteriovoracaceae bacterium | reverse complement strand
CCGCTCGTCGGTTCGATAAGCCGCAAGATGCATCGTCCGAGCGTGGACTTCCCGCAGCCCGATTCGCCGACTAGACCCAGGGTCTCCCCTTTTCTGATATCGAAAGAAACGCCAGAAACCGCCTTCACGCTCGCCACTTCGCGCGAGAGGATGCCCCCCTTGATCGGGAACCTCTTCACCAGATTTCTGACTGAAACCAGAATCTCCTCGCTCACGTCAAATATCCCTTATGCATCGAATAGCGTGCGGAGTCCTCGGATCCTGAGCGATCACGCGAAGCGCAGGCTCATCTTCGGCGCACGCATCGATGCGGTATGGGCAGCGCTCCTGGAACCGGCAGCCCTTGGGCAAATGCAAGAGATTCGGGACGATGCCAGGTATAGTCTCCAGCCGGCCCTTTTTCAGCTTGCCAGTGGGATCCTTGCTTAGCGTGGGAATGCTGTTCAGAAGCCCCCGCGTGTAAGGATGCTTGGGGTTCTTGAAAATCTCCCTGACCGTCCCCTGCTCCGCCACTCTTCCCGCGTACATCACCATCACCTCGTCGGCGACTTCCGCCACAACCCCGAGGTCGTGCGTGATCAGGATGATCGCCATCCCGACTTTCTCCTGAAGGTCCCTAAGTAGATCGAGAATCTGCGCCTGGATCGTCACGTCAAGCGCGGTCGTCGGCTCGTCGGCGATCAAAACATTCGGATTGCAGGAAAGAGCCATCGCGATCATCACGCGCTGGCGCATCCCTCCCGAAAGCTGATGGGGATAATCATCGATCCTCTTCTCGGGGGAAGGGATCCCGACCAGGCGAAGCATCTCGATCGCCTTGTTCCTGATCTCGCTCTTCGGAAGGCTCTGATGAAGCGCAATCGCCTCGCAGATCTGGTTCCCCACCGTGAAAACGGGGTTGAGCGAGGTCATCGGCTCCTGGAAGATCATCGAAATCTCATTGCCCCGGATCTTGCGCATTTCCGACAAGTCGAGTTTCAGCAGGTCCTTGCCGCGATAAAGGATCTGTCCCGAAACGATCTTTCCGGGCGGGCTCGGAATAAGCCGCATGATCGAAAGGCTGGTCACCGACTTTCCGCAGCCGGACTCGCCCACGATGCCGAGCGTCTTTCCCCGGTATACGTCGAAGCTCACGTCGTCGACGGCCTTCACTTCTCCTTCTTCGGTAAAAAAGGACGTCTGCAGGCTCTTCACTTCGAGGATTTTTTCGTCGGTGGCTTGAGTCATCCGTCTCTCTTCAATAACCACTACCATTCACTTGATCTTGGGATCAAGCGCGTCACGCAGCGCATCTCCCAGAATATTGAACGCGAGCACGATGAAGAACATCGCCCCGGTCGCTCCCGCGAGCTGCCACCACACGCCTCGGGCAAGCTCCAGCTTGGCATCATCGATCATCACGCCCCAACTAGGCTGGCCTTGGACTCCCAGGCCCAGAAACGAGAGAATGACCTCCGCCTTGATAGCGGCCATGAACTGCATCGAGAAGCTGATGATCACGAAGTGAAAAACGTTGGGCAGGATATGCTTGAAGATCCGGGACGTGTGCGTGGCCCCCAGGCTGTCCGCCGCCACCACGTAATCACGCGACTTATGCTTGATGAACTCGCCGCGAATCACCCGCGCCAAGCCGATCCAGGAGGTGATCCCCAGGGCGATATAAACCGATGTGATCCCTTTTCCGAGCACGAAGGTGATCGCGATCAGAAGCATGATATTCGGAATCGACGAGAGCGTCGTGTAGAACCAGACCACCAGGTCATCCACCCAGCGACCGAAGTACCCGGCGATCGCGCCAAGCACCACGCCGATGGGAATGCTGATCAACGAGGCGATCAACCCCACGCTCATCGCCACTCGCGCTCCGTGCAGCGTCTTGTAGAGGACGCTTCGACCGAAAATATCCGTGCCCAGCCAGAGTTCCAATTTGTCGAAGGACGGTCCCTGGTAAGCACCCCCGACTGCTTGATCCCAGGACCCGGCAAGTAACCCGAGCTTCGTGAGCAACGCGACGAGAGCGTAGGTCGCGATGATGACCGCGCAGACCACGGCCAAGCGGTCCCGCTTGAGCCGCGTGAATGCGTCCGCCCAAAGGCTCCTTCCTTTGGGAAGCGTCGGCGCCCTATCCGTCGTCAAGGTTTCCATGCTCGCGGCCGATGGCTCTTTCGCGCTCATTGCAGCTTCACCCTCGGATCCACCAAAGTGTACAGGATGTCGGTGATCAACGTCCCGAAGATGAACAGCAACGCCTGAAGCGTCGCCATCGCTTTGATCACCGGGAAATCGCTGTTGTGGATCGCCTCGATCGTGATGTTCCCGAGCCCCGGGATACCGAAGAAACTCTCCAAGAGAAACGAGCCCAGGATCAGGAACGGGATCTGGATGATCACGTTCGTGAGAATGGGCACCATGCTGTTCTTGAGGACGTGCTTCAGATAGATACGCCTTTCGGCCAAGCCCTTGGCGCGGGCGGTCCGGACATAATCCTGGTTGGTCTCTTCGAGGATGGCGGTCCTGAAGAAGCGCACGTCGTATCCCAGGCCGACCGCTACCCAGATCAATACCGGCAGCGCCACGTACCTCATGCCATCCGCGAGACCGCTCTCATAGCCGGAGATCGGAAACCATCCGAGCTTGAACGCGAGCCAATATTGGCCGAAAAGGATAAACGCCAGCATCGGGACGCTCATCCCCATGACTGAAGTGACAACCACGAGCTTGTCGATCCAGGTGCCGCGGTAAAACGCGACCAACAGAGCGACGAGGATGGCGAGAACCGTCGTCAGCGTGAAAGCGGGAATCGCCAGCATCAACGAAGGCCAGATCCCTTCGATAATCATGTCCATGATCGGGCGCTTGGTCCGATAGCTGATGCCGTAATCGAACGTGACGATCTCCTTGAGATAGTTCAGGAACTGGATGTGTTTGGGCTGATCGAAGCCGTACTGCTTCCTGAGCTCGATGATCTGCGCCTCGTTCGCGTACTTGCCCAGCATCTGATAGGTCGGATCCCCGCCCACGACATTGAACAGGATGAAAATGACCAGAGCGATCCCGAAGATGATCGGGATGGTCTGAATCAGCTTGCGGACGATATATGCGAACATCGGATCCGGCTATTTCCGCTGAGATGAGTCGATGCGGTAGTATTTGGCCACGTTGTGCTCCAACTCGTGGCGCTTGAAATTCTTGAGCCAGGGATGAACCAGGAAGTAATTCAAGCGGTGCACTCCGAAGATCCACGGCGCGTCCTCCACGACGAGAGCGACCATTTTCTTGTAAAGCGCGGTGCGCTCGGGAGTGTCGCCCATCGTGAGGGACTTCTCATACAGCCGATCGAATTCGGGATTGCTGTAGTTGGAATCGTTCGGGCCCGGCGACGCGTTCTTGCTGTAGAAAAGCTGCAGGAAGTTCTCGGCGTCCGGGTAGTCGGCGCCCCACGCAAAGCCCCACATCTGGCCTTTCTTATTCTTGAGCGAAGCCTGGAACTCGGGCCAGGAATACTGGTTAACCTTCAGCTTGATACCGAGAGCAGCCAGGCTCTTCTCGAAAAACTCGGCCATCTGGCGAGCGGTCGAGCTGGAGGTCGCGAGATACTCGATCGGCGGCAAACCTTTGCCATCCGGGTAACCGGCCTTCGCCAGAAGCTCCTTCGCTTTCTCCAGGTTGTATTGCCG
>CAYNDM010000090.1:0-2585 GCA_964395265.1 uncultured Bacteriovoracaceae bacterium | reverse complement strand
ATATGGATTCTTGAAGTCAGGGTCGTAGCCCGCGAGCCCCGGAGGGATCGGCCCTTGCGCGGGCAGTGCCCGGCCGTTGTAGAAAAGCTCGATCAGCGGCTCTGGATCGATCGCCATGCTGATCGCCTGGCGCAAGAGCTTGTTCTTGCCCAAAAGGGGATCAGCCATATTGAAAGTCTCATGCGTCGTGGCCAGGCCGGGGCTGATCTCCAGCCTCACGCCTTGTTGCTTCAGCTCGGGGGTCAGCTCCTTCGCTCCTGCCATCGCCTGGGAAAAGTTGTCTTTCGGGATCCCGGAGATATCCAGGTTACCGGAGAGGAAGTTCAGCCACTGGGGCTGGGATTCCACGAAGATGTGCACGATGAGCTTATCGGCGAAGGGCAGCGGCTTGCCGGCGTCCTCGAGGAGACCTGCCTCCTTGTCCCCCTTCTCTCCTTCGCTCGGATAGAGCTCTTTTCTATAAGTCGGGTTCTTCACATAGACGAGCTTCGATCCCAAGTTGGACTCGGATGCCTCATACCTGAATGGCCCTGTGCCGACTGGATGGTTCGCGAACTCCGCTCCGTAATGCTCGACTACCTCGCGCGCTACGATGCTCGTGAAAGGCATCGCGAGCGAAAACAGGAACTGGGTCGAAGGCTGTTTCAGCTTGATCTGGACGGTATAGCGATCGATGGCCTTGAGCCCTTCGACCTCTTTTGAATAATCGGCCTTGCCCGCTTTCGAGGCGGCGCTTCGCCACTCGTTCAGGCCGACGATCTTGCCATCGAAAATCCAAAAACCGGGGGAAGCGACTTTGGGATCGGCCAAGCGCTTGAAAGAGTAGACTACGTCTTCGGCCGTCAGCTCCCGCCCCTTGCCTTGGGTCGCCCTGAAAGCGGGGTCATCCTGAAAAAGGACTCCCTTCTTCAGCTTGAAGGTCAGGGTCTTTCGGTCCTTGCTGAGCTCGGGCATCGCTTCCGCCAAGCTCGGCTCGAGCACATAGGGCCTTTTTAGATAATGGTACTGAAGCAGGCCTTCATACACGCGGCTGACCTCTGCCCCGGAGTAAAGATCGTCGGCATGGACAGGATCAATTCCCTTGATCTTGCTCGGCGAGGAAAGGTTGAGCGTGTTCGGCGCGGTTTTATCGGACTTCGAAGTGCAGGCCATGAATCCCGTGCTGAGCGCGCAGACAAGCGCAATCGCCGCCGGATACCGAGTCACTTTCTTCAGGTGTACCAAGTTCCCCTCCCCGTGTTGCTTGCTGATGTGAAATCCGGGCTTCATGCTAACACCCCTGTCAAGAGCATTGGAAGGGGCTTTCTGCTTGAAGGCCAAGGAACCAGCCTATGCAGACTCGGCCTGGGTCGGCCTTTTTCTCGGGTCCGGACTTATTCGGCGGCGACGTCCCGATCCTTCCAGCGGACCTTGACTTCGCCTTGTTGGGAGCGAGCCTCCCATTTTCGCGGGCTAAGGGTGTCCGCCTCGGGATCATCGAACTTGAAATCGACCGAAGCCGAAAGAGTCCCTTCGCGCTCCCAGTGCAGCGCTTCAGGCCAGGCTTTTCCCTCCCAATTGCGGAAGCGATACACGAATGTTTCTTTAGCCCCCTTCAATGAAGGCGGAACCTCCACCACCAGCTCGCCCTCTTCGTTCCTCGAAAGCCTCAGCTGCTCCGCCCCCGAGACCTGCGGACATGGCACGCGACCCAGGAAAAGCTCGGTCGCCCAATGCAGCGGGATGCCACCCCAGCTGCCGTATCCGCTTTCGGAGCGCTCCTTTTTGTTGGGAACCTTGATTTGGTACTTCTCACCTTTCACCGTGATGACAGCCTCAGTCCCACCCACCAGGTTGGTGACTTCGAGCTTGAGCTGATTCGGCGAATCGGCGACCACCTCGGCCGGGAACTGACCTGACGCTTCGCTGGACTTGGCTCTCAGCCAGGTGGAACCCCGAACGGATTTGACGGATTTCCCTGGCCGGCAAGCCAGCTCATACAGTTTCTCAGGCGGCACGTTTTCTCCGACGCGTGGATGGGCACAGCCCGAAAGAGTGACGATCAATATCGCGAGAATGAGCTGGGATCTCTTCATGTCAAGAGGTTCCCATGCCTGAGATCGATGAATCAACGACTATTTGCCTGCTGGACCGGGGCTGCCGGCAGGGGCGCGGTCCTCGCTGGGCTTCTCCGCCGCCAATCCCTCCTGATGCAGAAGCTCTTGGCGAACCTGTTCCAGCTTTTTCTGGATCTTCGAGCGGGCCTTGTCGTCCTCCGCGTAGCGGACAGCCTGGCCGTACTGATCCAAAGCCTTGTTTCTGAGGTTCAGCCGCAGATACGCGTCGGCGAGATGTTCGAGAATCGTCGACTCATTGGGCTTCATGCGCGACGCCCGCTCCAGTTGAACGACGGCCTCCTCGGTGCGCCCGCGCACGAAGAGGTACCATCCCCAGCTGTCAACAATGTATGCGTTGCCGGGCCTCAGGCTCATTGCCTTTTTCAGGAATTTCTCCACTTCGTCCAGCCTTACCCACGGGGTCGTCCAAGAGACGCCGACGTAGTTGAGCGCATCGACGTTTTCGGGGTTCATCTTCAGGATCGCTTC
>CAYNDM010000089.1:9496-10112 GCA_964395265.1 uncultured Bacteriovoracaceae bacterium | reverse complement strand
GTTCTTCACTTGGTCTCCCACTCTGCCTGGCTTCTCCTCTGCCTGGCTTCTCATTTTATCCCCCACTCTGGAAAAACTCCCACGGCTTTCAGAGCGCGCGCCAGTCTCTGACAGGACTCGCAGCGCCCGCAGGGTCGATCCCCGGGATGATAGCAGCTCCAGATCTCCTGAAGGGGAAACCCTGGGTCCAGCTCCCTCACTGCTTTGACGATTTCGGTCTTGTTCATCTCGACGGTGTACGAGTGGACTCGAATCTGGTTCGCCGTTGAAAGCTCCAGTGAAGCCGAACTGCGGCTGATGAAGTCGGCCGAATTATCGGGAAAGGTCGCCGCCTCCTCGCGGTTGAACCCTACAACCACGCGCTTGGCGCCCAGGGCTTCGGCGTACGCGGCCGCCAAGTTGATCAACACGCCATTGCGGTTGGGCACCCAAACACTCTTGGCGGACCTACGTGTGACTTCGGGATCATCCAGTACGGAGGCGTCCAGCTCGGGCACCTGCGCGCGTTCATCCGTCAGGGAGCTACCCCCCAGCCGCCCGAGCCAGCTCACCTCGATCACTTCGTGCCTCACTCCGTAATGAGCGCAGAGCCTCGAGGCGCGCGCTGCCCGTAACG
>CAYNDM010000089.1:4716-9486 GCA_964395265.1 uncultured Bacteriovoracaceae bacterium | reverse complement strand
CGCCTCGGCCTCGGCGGCACGCTGCCCGTAACGCGCGGTCAGCGCCAGAATTGGCCGATCCAGTTTCGCGCAAAACGCCAGATTCGCGGCCGAATCCAGGCCCCCGGAGAGGAGCACGACGGATTTTACGGGAGCGGCGGAGGAACTCACGGGCGCTCCTCTTCAGCGGATGGGTTTTTTGTCAGGGTCGAAGTAGCTCGCCGAGCAGCGATCGTTCTCCCAGACCGTGACCTGATGGATCCAGGTGTGCTCGTTATCGATCATCTCGGAAAGCCGCTCATACGAGAGTTTCGCGATCTGCTCGGCCGAAGGATTGATCTCTTTGAAGTCCTCCAGCGCGTTCAGGTCCTGATGGTCCCACGCCGCGATCAACTCGCGCGTAGCACCCTTGAGCGCCCTGAAGTCCATCGCCATTCCAAGCGAATCCAGCCGCGTGGAGCGCGCGAAGACCTCCAGCACCCAATTATGGCCATGCACCCGGGCGCAGTCCCCGGGGTACCCTTCGAGATGGTGGGCTGCCGCGAAATCCAATTTCACTCTGAGCTCAAACACGATTCTTACTACCTCGGTGCGCGAACACTTCCTTCTCAGGAGCCCCGTACTGATGCCAGTGCGAAACGCCTTTTCGGATCTTCTCGTAGTACAATTTGGTCGCTGTGGGCCGAAACCTCTTCTGGGTCAGCAGCTGATCGAGGCGAGCAGGCCCGATGTTATAGGCGGCCAAATGAAAATACGGCGGAAGATTACGGTACTTATCCCTGAGAAACGCCAAGTAAGCAATGCCCAGCTCGATATTGTGGAAGGGGTCATGCAGCGCCTTAGCCCCTCGGTACTTGATCTGGGCCATTCGAGCGGCAAAGCGCGCCGTACCGGGCATGAGCTGCATCAGCCCGATTGCGCCGACCGGAGAAACGGCGTCCGGCCTGAAGCTGCTCTCGACTTGAATCAATGAAAGGATCAGCGCCGGATCGAACCGATGCTTGCGGCAAAGGGCGATCAAGTGCTTGGCGAGCTTCACGTCCTGATCCTTGGGTAGGTCCTTGATCTTGTCCCGGAAGATCAAAGCGACTTTCTTCTCAGGCATCAGGCCATAGCCCTTCGTGATCGGAGCGTGGGCGATCCCGAACGACGCCCCCTCCGAACCTGCGCTAAAACCGCCTTTGGAGACCAGACCGAGAAAAACAAGACCCACGGTCAGGGTCCAAAGCTGGATACGACCTACTTCCTTTGCCATAATTCTTGTGGGCCCCCTATATCGAGCGACTATCCGGAAGTAAAGCTCCGAATAACACGTCGCATCATAAATCCACGATACGGATCCTGGTGCGAGAACCATCGACCGGGCGACTCATGAGGCGTGCAGCCTTCGTTCCATTCATGCTTCGTCGGATATCAAGGCCTGGCTCTTTTGCTGGGGAAATTGAGTGAAGCATTGAGCGCTAGCGAGCCTAAGGGATCGATAATAGAACTAAAATTCAACCAGTGGAGGCACGTCTTGATCGAGATCCAACTGCATCTGATACGCATCCTCACTGTTGGAGTAGAAGCGTTTCCTGACCTGGGTGATTGCGAATCCCACGCGTTGGTAGAGCTGAACCGCCGGTAAATTGCTCTTTCTAACCTCGAGCGTTATTTTTTTCGCATTCTCCCGAAGCGCGAGCTTAACGGCCTGTCCGATCATCATTTTCGCGTATCCCAGGCCTCGATAAGGGAGATCGACCGCCACGGTCAGGATCTGGCTCTCCCCCATCATGATCCAAAAGACGATGTAACCGATGCTCTTGGAGGCAGTCTCATCGTCCGTCACCACCAGGACATGGCTGTATTCCTTATCCAGCTCGGCTTTGAAATGCTCTTCGGTCCAGGGCGCCATGTGCACGCGATTCTCGACCGCCAGGATGGCGGGGAGATCGTCGAAAGCAGCGGGCCTGATACTGGAGGGGACATCCATGTCCCCGTCTTCGCATAGGATGGTCAAGAGTGTCCAGAGGAGGGGCGAGTGCCGATCTCAGCCTATTTCCCCTCCCCTGGGCATGGGCCGCCCCCTCAGAACCAACCCTGACAACTCCACGGAGCCCAAGTTTCGTCGAGGGTTCCCAAAGTCCGTGACAGGCGTGCCGGCGGCACATTCAGAAGAGTTCTCACTCGCGCGCTGTCCGTATCCTGATGGTGGAATTCATATTGGGTCGAGCTGACGCGAACCTGGATTCCATAACTCCCGGCAACCTTTACGCCAGCGACGTTCCAAATTTCCGGAAAAATCTTTTCAAGGGTTCGCCCAGTGGGAACCATGGAGCTATTCCAAGAGGATACGAACTTCATTTCCTCGAACTGGATGATCCTGCGCTCTGGAACGGGAAGCGAGCAGTGCACACCAGGAGATCGTGGGGTCACGAGCATTCTCAGCGTGATTTCCTCCAGAGGCGCGACCTCTACCTTCGCCCATCCTTCGGAATTCGGACTCATCAGCTCAGAACCGTTCGAATCTCCACGCATGAGCTCGACGCCTCTGAACTCCAAATCCTGACGCGAGAGCCAGGTTTCGAATACGTGAGCGAACTGGGGCTCGCATAGCAACACTCCAGTCGGCGCTACCGCCCTATACCCTTGGAATGAATAGCGGGGCACTCGAATGCCCGAGAGCCAAGTCAGGCCTTGAGCGACGGTCTTGATCCAAAACGCGATTGACCGCCGGGACGGGTTACGGAGCGTGAGATGATCGATCGCCCAACCTTCCCTGGCCAGCTGAACGCCAGCCCTTCTCGGGGAGACCTGACCCGAATCTCCGTCACGAGACAGCAATCGCTCGGAGGATCCTAGAGCATCGATTCCCGTATCCAGCCGGAAGGAAAGCTTAAGGAACTGAACCTGCCCGTCCGGCCTCTCAAGCTCGAGATCCGCCCAGTGGAGATCGCCCGCGTCTCCCTCTCCCCCCGACTCTTCCAAGAGCTGCGAAAAAGGGATCAGCCAGTGACGCTGGACGCGATCGAACTTCGCCTCGCGCCGGATCGGGTTAAGGTGTCGCTCTCCCGTACGACTCAGATGCCCGGTGCTGTAAGTCACCCGGACAACGGGCCCAGGAATCGCGCCTTCTTCCCATCCCAAATAACACTCATCATCCTGAGCCGCCTCCGTGGCCGGGCCTGGACCGCATTCAATCACTTTCTCGACCGCGAGATGATTCGGCCCTTGATGGATCGCCTGGACAAAATACATCTGCTGCTCGGATTCAATCCCGTTTACCTCGCGGCTCCGGACGATCAAAGCCTTGAAACTCCCTCCCGAAATGACGTGGGAGTCGGATGCCGTCTCTTTGGGCTTCGAAGTCCCTTTCCCGCAGGCCACTGCGGCGAAAAAGCAGATTAGAGCCAGGCCCAAGGAAGACCATGACGCCAGATCGTTTCTTCTCTTCTGTGTGCAAATCATTTTTTACTCCTCCGGTTCGTGTTTGATCCGCCCCATCAGCAAAAGCCGGTCCACCGCGAAGCCGCGGCTCGACCCCGAAAAAGCTCTGTAAGTTCGTTGCGAAACAGCTGACCCCGGCGGGAGCGATCGGCCAGCCCACAACTCGGTGAGGGCACTCCCCTACAGGACCCCTCTCCAGCGGCGGCCCGGGATCGGGGGCCGTCTTTGGCCTCCCTGCCTTCAGGCCCGTCGTCCCTCTCCTCTCTCGTCGCGGGTGTTGGAGGGCGGAAAAAAACATGCTAACTTCCGGACTCTATGAGCCAATCACCTCCACAGCTGGACGACCTTCAGGAACCTGAATCCCACTCGGAACTCGACCGGGTCAGGCACTCCACCGCCCACGTCATGGCCCATGCGATCCAGAAGCTCTGGCCGGGCGCCAAATTCGGGATCGGCCCCACCATCGAGGACGGCTTCTATTACGACGTCGAGCTGGACGTGAAGCTCACCCCCGAGGACCTTCCGAAAATCGAGAAGCAGATGAAGAAGCTGATCGGCGGAAACAAGCCTTTCGTTCGGAAGGAGATGGACGCGGATGAGGCCATCGATTTCTTCAAGAAGCTCAACCAGCCCTTTAAGGTCGAGATCATCCAGACCCTGAAGGAGAAAACCGGAGCGACCACGGTCAGCGTTTACGAAGAGGGCGACTTCATCGATCTTTGCCGCGGTCCCCATATCGAGAAGACTGGCCAGATCAAGGCGTTCAAGCTGATGTCGGTCGCAGGCGCCTACTGGCGCGGGAACGAGAACAACCCGCAGCTTCAGCGCATCTATGGCACGGCCTTTCTCAGCAAAGAAGAGCTCGATGAATACCTCCATCTGATCGAGGAGGCCAAGAAGCGCGACCATCGCAAGCTGGGCAAGGAGCTGGACCTTTTCAGCTTCCATCCCGAAGCGCCCGCCAGTCCGTTCTTCCATCCCAAGGGTTCGGTCGTCTACAACCGGCTGGTCGCCTACATCCGCGATCTTTATGGGCCTTATGAATACGAGGAAGTCATCACGCCGCAGATCCTCGATGTCTCGCTTTGGCACAAGAGCGGGCACTACGAGAACTACCGCGAGAACATGTACTTCACGGAAGTGGATGAGCGCCAGTTCGCGGTCAAGCCGATGAACTGCCCGGCCTCGACGTTCATCTACTCTTCGCAACGCCGGTCCTATCGCGACCTGCCCCTTCGCTTGGCGGATTTCGGGAGGCTTCACCGCTACGAGAAATCCGGCGCCACGGCGGGGCTCACCCGTGTCCGTTCGTTCTGCCAGGACGATGCCCATATCTTCTGCACGCCCGAGCAGATCGAGCCCGAG
>CAYNDM010000089.1:0-4706 GCA_964395265.1 uncultured Bacteriovoracaceae bacterium | reverse complement strand
GGTGGAAATGATCCTTCGTACCTACGACCTCTTCGGTTTCGACGACGTGAAGATCGCGCTCTCGACCCGGCCAGAAAAGCGAGTCGGTTCGGATCAGCTCTGGGACCAGGCCGAAGCAGCGCTACAGGCGGTGCTGGAAAAGCTGGGCAAGCCGTACCAGGTCAATCCTGGGGACGGGGCGTTCTACGGTCCGAAGATCGACTTCCGCGTGCGGGATGCCTTGAAACGCTACCACCAGCTGGGCACCATCCAGCTCGACTTCAATCTGCCTGAGCGCTTCGACTTGGGTTACATCGACTCGGACAATACCTCCAAGCGCCCGGTGATGATCCATCGGGCAGTGCTGGGATCGATCGAGCGCTTCATGGCGATCCTGATCGAGCACACCGCGGGGGCGCTTCCGTTCTGGCTTTCGCCCGTGCAGGCGCGCCTGGTGCCGATCACGGACGGGCACGTGGAGTACTGCCGCGGCTTCATAAAGGAGCTTCGCCGCCACGGCCTGCGCGTGGATATCGACGATCGCAACGAGTCGATGGGACTCAAGACCCGCGAAGCTCAAATCGCGAAAATCCCATTTTCCCTCGTCGCGGGCGACCGAGAGAAGGACGCTGGGCAATTCGCAGTCCGGAGATACGGGGAGCGCGAGTCGAAGGTGCTTTCGAAAGAAGAGGTCCTTAATCTCTTTCTCGAATACGATGCCGTTCCTGAACAAGTGAAGATGGGTAAGTGACCTGTGCTGACGCCTATGGCTCAAGCCACCAAAGGCAGGCGGATCATCTATGACGTGCTCTACGGGTTCATCCCGATCACGGAATGGGAAGAGAAGATCATCAACTCCCCCTTCTTCCAAAGACTGAGATGGATCAAGCAGCTGGGTTTCGCCAACTATATCTTCCCGGGCGCCGAACATAACCGTTTCGCCCACGCCATCGGGGTGATGCACTCGATGGACACGATGATTCGGGCGCTGGGACTCGCCGTCGCCGATCACGAGCTTTTCGACCGCAAAGCCACGAGCCCCGCGGCCATGCTCCATAAGAGCCTGCGGATCGCGGCCATGCTCCACGACCTGGGCACGTTTCCGTTCAGCCATGCCATCGAATACGCTTACATCCGGCACGGCAACGATACGCGGACGCAATCGAAGAAGAAGCAAAAGCAGCTACCCAACTCACACGAGCACCTGGGCTCGTTCATCATCAAGAACACCGAGTTCCAGGGCGGCATCACGCGGATCCTCGAGGACTATGGCTTCGACGTCCAGATGATCTCGGACATCATCAAGGGAGAATCCCCCTACGTCATCGCGAACCAGCTGATGCACTCGGACCTGGACGCGGACCGCATGGACTACCTGCTTCGCGACTCGCACTACACGGGGCTGAAATACGGGCAGTTCGACCGCGAATACATCCTTGCCAACCTGCAGACTTTCGACCTGGGAGAAGGCCAGCTGGCCTTCGGCGTAAGCGAAACGGCCGCCCATGCCGTCGAGGACTTCCTGATCGCCCGCTTCAGCTGGTACAGCCAGATCATCAAGAACCCGGGATCCGCCAAGTTCGACATCATGTCCTCACACATCGCGAAGGCGTTCCTCGAGCGCAACCTGATCCACCAGTTCCACGACCTCCTCGACATGGTCGAGAACCGCGATGAGCGGTTCTTCTGGTGGAACGACATCTACTTCATGACCCGCTGCCAGGAAATCCGGCTTGCCGGCCAGATCAAGGACCCCAAGATCGCCGAGCTGAACGAGATGCTTCTCTACCGCAAGCCACCCAAGACCCTGAAGCACCCTCTCTTCAAGCATCGGATCATCCCCGACACGAATGACCAGGACAAGAGCAAGCTCGTCGCCCAGATCCAGAAGCAGGTCAGGGCTTTCGAGCGGATCCTCGAGAAGGATGGGACGGGCAAGGAGTGGCTGCTGGTCGACATTCCCGAGAAGGACGTGGTTTTCACCCGCGGCCTGGGTCACATCGTGAAGAAGCGCTCGAGCGACAACCTCTACCGCGAGCGGGATCCGGTCAAGACCGTCTCGAAAGAAGGAGTCCCCCGCCTGTTGGTCGAGACCGAGAACTCGCTGATGAAATATCTTTCGGGCTTCATCAACTTCTGTCCAAGCGTCTACGCTAACGAAGCAGCGGTCGAACTCCTGCGAGACAGAAACCTGATCGAGAACTAGGATTTCGAGAGCCCTGCCGGACGCTGGATGACGAGAACCATCGCTCCGGCGTCAGCCCGCTAGATCCATATAGAGGCAATTCGCCCGCCCCTGGTCATTCGGCTTGAGCGTCTGCCTGACTTCCCCTTGGCCGTCTTCGCTGAAGAGCACAACCGGGTACATGACCGCCTTGAGGTAATCCAAAGGCGTCGAGGCGCTGCCGCAATTGGGAAAGCCTGCCTTGCTGCCGGCGCCAGCGAAGCAGCTGTGCTCCAGCCCAAGCAGATGCCCGAACTCATGAACCATGATCGAGGTCAGATCCGGTCGCTTCTCGTTGTTGCCGAAAAAGTATTGGGTATTCAGCTCGATCGCCGCATTGAAAGTCGTGGGCAAGCCCGACGAAGATCCCCCGTTGCAAAGGCTAGTGATTGCGATCGCGTCGTTCTGCGTCGCGTACGGCCACTGGCTTTGGTTATGGATCACCACCTGGCCCACATAGGTATCGCCCGAGATAATCCCGCTCCGGCAGAAGTCCTGAGAACTAACCTTGTGCTGCGGACTCTGGCGGGGATTGGAGACGGAACCGTAATCCAGGACTTGGATCCCCATGCTCTTTGCCGAGAAGCTGTTCCAGATATCGGCCGCCTTCATGATCGCGGCCATATCCTCGGGATAAAAGCTCCCCGTTTTGAACGAGACCGGAACAGGCACGGTACGCCATCGCCCGGTCAAAGTTCCCCTCTGATCATCGGGAAGGATGCACTCTTTCACAATCGATTGATCCTTCTTCTCCGGCGCGCAAGCACTCAAGATGCTCGCCGCAGCAATGAACCATACCCACCGCGGGCTTCGGCGCGAGTTCGATCGTGATGTCCTGAATTTCCCCATTCGGCTCCCCAAGCCTGTCTTAATAGTAGTCAATATTAGTCTACTATTGTTTTTTAGGTTTTTGCAAGTTCTCGAAAAAAAACACTGAGTTCTGAGTCCAGTCAGCTTAAGCTGGAGCCACTATGGGGATCGATAAAAGCCAGCTGAAGACTGTCTTGATTACTGGAGGGGGAAGCGGGATCGGGTACGAAACCGCCAAGAAACTTCTAGAAACCAAAGAATATCATGTAGTTCTCATGGGCAAGAGCCGAGAAAAGCTCGAAGACGCCGCCACGTCTCTGGGGGTGGGCCCAGAGCTGGTCAGCATCTCGGCTTGCGACCTCAAGGAACCCGACCAAATCTCCAAGGCCATCGAAAAGATCGTGGGGACCTATAAATCAATCTACGGTCTGGTGAACAATGCGGGCATCTACCCTTTCGGGGGCTTGCATTCCACGACGGAAGAAGCCTGGGACGAGACCTTCGCGGTCAATCTCAAGGCACCCTTCCTCCTGATCCAAGCCGTGGCCCAATCCATGGTGAAAAACCCCGCCGGCGGGCGGATCGTGAATGTCTCCTCCACGGCCGGAATCCTCCCCAATCACTTCGCGCTCGCATACTCGGTCTCGAAAGCCGCACTGAATCATCTGACCCGCACTCTGGCCAAGGAACTGGGCAAGGACAACATCACCGTGAACTGCGTTTGCCCTGGGATCGTCCGAACGCCTTTACATGAAGCCTATCACCAGAGCCAGTCCGAGCTGGAGGAGTTCTACGCCAAGCGCGGCGCCGCCTTTCCGCTGGGTCGGGTAGGCGAACCGCAAGACGTGGCATCGGTCATTCAGTTTTTCCTGAGCGATCAAGCCTCATGGGTTACCGGCGACATCTTCGTGGTCGACGGCGGCCGACTCCTGCTCTGATCGCAATTCGAGAGAGCTGAGTCGTCCTTCTCGATCCGTCCGCAAGATGCGTTTGGCAGTCTTACGCAGAATGGACACCACTTCGACTGTAGGATGCCCGTGCCTGTTTCCGAGCCCCGACGAGATCCAAGCGACTTCGGGCGCGAGCTCGAGAAGAAAGCCAGGACTCGACGAGAAACGCGAGCCATGGTGAGAAACCTTGAGAATCAGGGGCCCCGGGAACCGCTTCTTGAGCGCCCGAACGACTCGACCTGAGACGGCTTCTTGACGATGATCCGCGTCTCCCAGGGAAAGGTAATTCCAACCGTTCTTCAGCGGGATCCAAATCGCTCCCATCCGGCCGTTTCCGTTTTTCGCCGAACGAGCCGTTCCGGGGATTTCCCAGGTGAAAAAACCATCGCACCCGGTCGCGAGAGGACGAACGATCGTTCCAAGTTCCCAGAGGTGGCGCGCGAATTGGCGGCCACGCGCCGTCTCCAGCTCCCGCGAGGGCACCGCGACGCAACCAATCTCAATCACCCTGGCGAGCCTGAAGACGCCGGACGCATGATCTTCATCCAGATGAGTCAGCATCACCCACGGAAATTCCCTGATCCCGCGTTCCGCCAGGGTCCTCATCCATTCATCTTCCGGCAGAGATCTCTCCGACCCCGTATCCACGAGCGCCGCATGATGGTCGTTCAGCCGCACCAACGCCGCATCTCCCTGGCCGACGTCCAACTGCTCAACCGAAGCCGCGAACCCCAGGGAGACCG
>CAYNDM010000088.1:0-10138 GCA_964395265.1 uncultured Bacteriovoracaceae bacterium | reverse complement strand
GAGGAATCCTCGTCATTGGTTTCCTGGCAGGGTTTTTCTGAGGGGAGTTTTTTTGTTCAGGACATTTCAAGCCAGATCCTCGTGGCGCAGGTGACGGAAGAGGCCCGGCGCCTCCTCCCCGCTTCCTCGCCTACGGTCTTGGATCTCTGTGCCGCGCCAGGAGGAAAGAGCGCGGGGATGGAGTGGAACGGGTTTTCCGTCACTGCGTCTGATCGAGATGGTCCTCGCGTCCGGCTGTTGGAACAGACGGTCCAGCGAGTGGCGAAATCCGTGCGGATCGCGAGCAAGCAGGAAGTGGCGGGGTTGCCGCTCCAGGATTTGGTGTGGGTGGACGCGCCCTGCACGGGATCGGGGATCTTGAGGCGGCATCCGGAAGTGCGTTGGCTTCGCCAAGAGAAGGATGTGAGCACTCTGCGTCAGGTGCAGCAGGAGCTGATGCGAGAAGGATGGGAAAAGGTCCGGCCCGGGGGCTGCTTCGTGTATTCCGTCTGCTCGGTCCTGAATGAAGAGGGAGCCGGAGCCGTGGCTCTCGCCCGGCTCGGCGGACGGACGGTGCGCGAATGGTTCTTAGCCCCGCAAGAGCCTCCCCATGGCGACGGATTTTTCGCCGTGCTGATTCAAAAGCGGGATTGATTGCGGCGACTCAGGGTTCGCCGCGATCAACTGTTCACGGCGATCGAGGGCAATCGACAAGCGGGTATCGAGCCCCTCATCGCTCGTAACTCACGCGGGAGAAGTCCACGCTCGTCAGCGGATTGATTTCGATGCCCTTCACGAATGGCTTGATGAGATAGCCCGTGCTTCTGAAGTAGAGCGGGATCATGCCGGGGTTCTCGACCAGGATTCTGCGTGACGCTTTTTTGTAGAGGAGCAGGCGTTCGGAGCTGTTTGTGGATTTCGCGGCGGCTTGAGTCCATCGCTCGTAATCCGGGTCCTTCCATCGACCCAGATTGTCGGGGTTCCCTTTCTGGAAGAGCCTGAAATAGGCGTCAGGATCGGAGTAGGAGGCCCCTTTTGAGTTCAGAAATAGAGGTGCGGGCTTGGTTCTCAGCTCGGACCAGTAGGTCTTGACATCTTCGCCCTGCAGCTTGACCTCGATGCCCAGGACTTTTTTCCAGCTCTGCTGGGCCCACTCGGCCAGCTCTTTCATCGCGGGGCGGTTGAAGTAGCGCAGCGTGAGCGGAGGCGCCTTCCGCCCTTTTCCGAAACCGGCTTGCCTCAGGAGCTTTCGCGCAAGCGTGGCTGATCCATCCATGGGAACCGTGTCCAAATGCGAGTCTTTGGGTTTCTCTCCCAGGACCTGCCAGATCTCAGGAGCGCAGAGCTCCAAGGAGGGACGGTGGGGAGCGTTCAGGATGGCGGGGATCTCGTTGCGGTTGAGAGCGGCCGAAAGCGCCAGGATGCCTGCACGGCTCTGGGTCAGGGGATGGCCCGGTCCGATGCCGATGAAATAGGCGATGGGACCTGGGCGGTAGGTGGCGGTGGCCCCCGAGCGTGGAAGAGCGCCAGGATCTGTCATGATTTCCAAATGCCAGGTCTCGTAAAGATTGAGCGCGGTGTTGTCGTCAGAAATGATCCAGCCTTCCGCGCGGCTGATCCAGGGCTTGGGCGCCTGGTTCTCGGCGCCTGTGTGGGGGTTCGGCGTGAGTACGAACCGAAGATCGCTTCTCCATTCGCTGATCTGAAACGATCCGAGGGCCGAGAGATGGGCGGGATTGGTGAAATGGTCAGGCCATTTGGCGATGAGATCAGGACGGATGGGGTAGGTCACCCAATGCGTGAGAATGGCGGGCAGGTACGCAATGGGAGATTCGAGAGTCAGTTCCAGCTCGAGTTCCGAGACGACGCGGACTCCGAGGCGGTCGAGCGGAAGCTTGCCGGAGTTGATCTGCTTTGCATTTTCGATATCGAAGAGGAAGTACGCATAAGAGCTTGCGGTCGCGGGATTGAGAAGGCGCCTGATGCTTTCAGCAGCGTGACTCGCGTGAAGGGGCGCGCCATCCGACCAATAAATCCCCTTTTTGAGGCGGAACAGCCACTTCTTGCCTTCGTCCTTGAGAGTCGAGCTTTCGACCAGGTCGGGGACTACCGTCCCGTTGGAGTCGACTCGATACAACCCTCGCATCGTATTCTGAACGATAGGGATCGCGACATCTCCTTTGTTCCAATCCAAAGTGGCTGGTTCAAAAGGCAGTCGGAATCGAAAGATCTTTCCACCCGGGGGGTGAGCCGATGCCGTAGCGGCCCAGAAAATAAGTCCGAGAACTATAGGTGCCCAGTTCGAGCGGATTCGTCTTTGGAGCATATGGAATGAGCGTAGCAGGGGAGGGGTCAGCATGCCACCAGTGCCCATTTCATAGGGCCGCTTTTACTCATTTCGGGGGAATCTGGGGGATTGCAATCCTATGACATGCAATTCGGGACGGACTGTCTCCAGACTCCCGGGCGCATTTTAGACGAAATCAGCAGGGATTTCGGATTCTCCGATAGGAAAATTGCTCGAAAGCCGCTTCTGGAGCGGATTTCAGGCCATCGCTCGCAAGGGGGATGAAATATTTTCTCATGGTGGGTCCATTGGCACGGGGGCTGCACATAGATGGGCCACGACCGCTAGCCGAACAGTGTGCGTGGTACGTAGGTTGAGGGGGCGGCGGGGTCATCAAAATTTCTACTGCTATTATCCGCTATTCTACCTACCTCACTACCGCTGGCCTCCGAAAGGGGGCCAGTCGGATCGTTTCTCGGAACGACAAGCCGCTACCGCGGAAGCGAGCCTCAGCGCTTCTTCGAATGCTTTCGAGCGGGAGAGGGGGCACGGCGGGTCGTGGGAGATCGTGGTGGAACCCGAGGCGGAGCGCGATCGACTCGAATTAGATCACCGCGAAAAACCCGAGCGCTGGCGGGGATCTGAAATCGCCGGGGCGTGACGGGCTCGCAAAGCAGCACTGTTGTCGGCGCGGATTTCGATCGGATCGGGTCGCTGACCACTCTTCTGAGACCGGCTGGGATTTCGGGAGCCTTCTGATCCTTTCCGGTGAACCAGACGTAGGAGAATTTGATCCAATGCCTTTCAGAACCCAGGCCTTTCGAAAGGAATCGAAACCATTCGCCCGGAATCTCGGCCGGCACCGAGAAGTGACACCAGTCGCGGCCGGTGGCCAAAGGACAGCGCTCAGCGTGAGGGCAGGGTCCCCAGATCGAGGACTGGGTTTTTTTTACCGAGCCCGACCAGATCACCACGTCCCGGATCTGGGACAGCAATTGTGATGCGCGCTTGAACGCGGGTTCGACCATCAGCGTTCCGCCGCCTTCGGCGGCCGCGATCAATCGAAGCAGGGTTCCAACGGCAGGCGCCGTTTCCTTCCCCGGAAGGGCATCCATCTCGTCCTCGAGATCCTGGTCGATCTTCGGAAGCTCCAGGCGTGATTCGTTCAGCACGTTGCCGAGAAGCAGGAGCGAAGTCTTCTCGGAGTAAGTGGCCGCCACCCTCCACCATTGCGAGACATGCAGCCGTACTTCGACTTTGCCACGAAGCTTCGGAAACGCTTCAGTGAGCCGCTCTACCAGGCGCTTTCCGTCTTCGAGGATAGCGCGGCTCATATCGACCCAGTCCAATTGCACGCGTGGGACCTCGTCGCCAGTTCGTGAAGCGTGGTCCATCAGCCAAAGGAGCAGCGCGATCGAAGCGGTGCCGGGCCCTGAGCCGAGATCGAGCACTCGCAGCGTACCTGTCTTTTTGGCGTGCGCTAGCGCGGCATCCATGGCCTTGGGGTGGAGCTCGAAGAGAGCCGAGAATTTCGCGGCCTGCAGGGGAAGAAAATAGAGCAAGTAACTCGAGCGGAATTTGGGATGCTGAAAGTACGAGGGCATCTCCGAAGGGCGCTCGTCGGTGAAGAGCTCCGATAGGTCTTTGACGCCCTTCAGGAAGAACAGCGCATCCTGCCGGCCAAAGGGCTTTCCTTTCCAACTTTCCTTCGGGCTGTAGGTATCCTTCACCCAGTTGGGCATGAGTTCGTCCATGAACCACTCCCACGCTTTTGGAAATCGCAATGAAGCCGGATGGAGGGTCGGGTATTGGGGAGGGCCTGGCCGAGATGGTTTCACCGATTCAGATCTATGCTAACCTGGATAGAGAGGTCAATGGATGGACCTGCGCAAAACGGATCCTCACCAGTTCACGTCTCGCATGAGTTCCAAACCCCTGGGGCAGGATACCCGGGAACTGGTCAAGGGGCTCGGCCGGAGCGTTTGGCGGGATCGGTCCCGAAAGAGCCAGTGGTCATTTTTCTGCCCTCTGTGCAAATCCCCTCGGAGCATTCCGCTTTGTCCCCGGCCCCAACCCAGGCATTACGCCCAGGTCCTGGCCACTGCCGCGGTGTTTACGCTCGCGACCTGGAGCTGGTTCGGCCTCAAGGGTATGGTTTCGTTCATACCCCTTTGGACCTGCTTCGAGATCGTCTACCGGACGAAGGTCCGGTCCAGCCTGCTCTGTCAAGGGTGCGGCTTTGATCCAGTTCTTTACTTGAGCGATACCAAGCGGGCGCGTCAGGTGGTCGAGTCCCATTGGCGGAAGAAATTCGCCGAAAAAGGCATTCCTTTTCCAGAAAGGACCGCCCCTGTGCCGGCGGATCAAGCCCAGTCCTAGATTTCCGAGTGTCTCCCTTGACAGACCTTGTTGCTGAGGGCTAATCGTTCTTGCATGTCAGTTAATAAGGTCATTTTGGTGGGAAGACTCGGTCAAAATCCCGAAGTGCGTTATACGCCCTCTGGGGCTGCCGTGGCGAATTTCAGCGTGGCGACCAACGAGAGTTGGACGGATAAGTCCGGCCAGAAGCAAGAGCGTACGGAGTGGCATCGCGTCGTCGTTTGGGGCAAGTTAGCCGAACTCTGCGCGAACTATCTTCAGAAGGGCCGCCAGGCTTATATCGAAGGCCGCCTTCAGACCCGCCAATGGCAGGATAAAGACGGACAGACCAAGTATACGACCGAGATCCAGGCTCAGACGGTTCAGTTCCTGGGTGGCAACGCAGGCGCTGGTATGGGCGACCGCCGTGACCAGGGCTCGGACATGGGGATGGGAGCTCCAATGGGTGTCGGACACAGTGGCGGAGAGCCTAGCTTCACTGAAGACGACATCCCATTTTGATCGGCGCTGACCCATGCGTTCGCTGATCGTCATTCCGACCTACAACGAAATCGAGAATCTTCAGCCTTTAGTTGAAGCCGTGCTTCAGGTCACCCCTGAGTCGGTCGATGTGCTGATCGTTGATGACAACTCCCCGGACGGAACCGGAAAGCTGGCTGATCAGCTGGCGACCCAGCGTTCTCGGGTGCATGTCCTGCATCGACCAGGCAAGATGGGCTTGGGGACGGCTTATGTGAATGGGTTCAAATGGGGCCTTGAACGTCCTTACGACGCCTTTGTGGAGATGGATGCCGACTTCTCTCACAATCCCAAGTACCTGACCCGAATGCTGGAGCTGTTGCAGTCCCATGACGTGGTGATTGGTTCTCGCTACGTCGCGGGAGGTGGCACGGTGAATTGGGGAATGGGCCGCAAGATGCTGAGCCGGGGTGGAAGCATCTACTCGCGGATGATTCTCGGAGCGCCGATTCGCGATTTCACAGGCGGGTTCAATGGCTGGAGGCGGCCTGTACTTGAGTCCGTCAGCCTTTCGACTCTCCGATCGGACGGCTATTCGTTTCAGATTGAGCTGAAATACCGTTCGTATCTGAAGGGCTTCAAGATCACCGAGTTTCCCATCGTTTTCGAGGATCGCAAAGTCGGCAAATCCAAGATGAATAAGAAGATCGTCTTTGAGGCTTTGGGAAGGGTCTGGGGCTTTCGGATCCGCGCGAGCCAATTGAGAAACGGACCTAGTCCGGCTGCTTGACCTGCCTGTCTTGAGTCTTTAGACTTTTGATTCATGCGTTCACCTTTGCGTTTACCTCGCCGGGCCCGAGTTCGCCGTTTCAGAGCGGCAGGTGGAATTCTCGGCGCCGCGCTTTGTCTGATGAGCGCGCCTCAGAGGGTAGAGTCGTCCTCCGCGACTCAGAACACCACTGCGATTCTGGTGGATAAAAAGACCAATCAACTTTACGTGACCGAATACGTCGATGGGAGCTACAAAGTTCTCAAGACCTATCATGCGACCCTGGGTCAGGTGAAAGGCGATAAAGAGCTCGAGGGCGACCTTAAGACGCCCGAAGGGATCTATTCGTTCACGCAGCTGCTTTACCCTCCCAGCATCAAGCCCAAATTCGGCGCCATGGCGTTTTATGTGAATTACCCGAACACCTACGACCAGATGGCGGGACGGACGGGCTTCGATATTATGCTGCACGCGACTAATGAGCCCGAGCGACTCAAGCAGAATTACGATAGCGAAGGTTGCCTTGTGGTGAAGAACGAAGAGATCGCCGAGATCAAGCCGTATATCAAGATCGGCCTCACTCCGATCATCATTTTTCCCGAACTGACCGAGGAGTACTGGCATCCAGGCAAATACGAGCCGCTTCGAAAGTTCTTCAATGATTGGGTGAGCGCCTGGGAAGGGAAGAAAATCGATCAGTACATCTCGGCCTATCACTCGGACTTCTCCGCGCAAGGCAAGGACAAGGATGGCTGGAGAGCTTTCAAGGCCTCGCTCAACCAGCGATATGCGACGATCGAAGTGGAGCCCGAGAACGTGAAGTTCTATCGGCATCCCAAGTACTCGATGATTACCTTCACTCAGAACTACCGTTCCAAGCTCGTGGGCGGAGGCTGGGGACATCGTTCTCGCGGGACCAAGATCCTGTATGTCGCCGAAGAGGCGGGGCAACCCAAGATCATCGCCGAGACGTTCACCAATCGAATGTGGTGACCGTGATTCATGATGCTTAGCATTATTTGAGCTGCTGGCGCCTTGCTCCTGAATATGCGAAAAGCAGTCCGAGCATTCAGGGGAGCGGATGTGATCAAAGTCGAAACATTAGTGATCGGCGCGGGTTTGATTGGAAGCAGCGTGGCGATGCATTTGGCTCGCCTGGGCGCGGGATCGGTTCGCGTCGTGGACTTCGATCTGGAAGGTTCTCTCAGCAGCTCCGAGCTCAACGCCGGAGGTGTTCGTGGCACGTGGATTCAACCTGTCAACATCGCCTGCTCCAAGCTTTCGATCGATTACTTCGCCAGCGTGGCGGATGAGGTGGGCTACCGAGCTTGCGGCTATCTGTGGCTGCGGCAGCCGACGCGCATGGAATTCGCGCTCAAGGCGCGGGAGCGTCAGCTCAGCATGGGCTGGCCCGTTGAGGCTTGGGACGTGGCCGAGCTTCGTCGCAAGGTCCCTTTCATCGACAAGACGGACGATCTGGCCGGCGCGATCTTCGGGCCGCGCGATGGCTTGATCAACCCCAATCTACTGAAGCTCCACTATCGGGATCTGGCGAAGAACGCCGGAGTCGTTTTCGACGACCGAACGCTGGTTCGGGACGTGGAGTACGGCGAATCGGGAGCAGCGAGCGTGAGCTGCGAGCGTTTCGCGGACTCGTTGCTTCCTGAAGAGAAGCAACGAGTGTTGACCGAGGAGTCTCACGGCGTCGTGAGCTCGAAAGTGGTTTTCCACGCCGAGCGCGTGATTAATTGCGCAGGGCCGTGGGCGCCCGATGTTGCTCATATCTTGCGTTATCCTTGTCCGTCCCGGCCTATCCGCAGACAGGTCTCGATCTTCGATTGCCGAGACGTGGATCTGACTCCTTATGGGATGGTGATCGACACGTCCGGGGTCTATTTTCATCCTGAGGCCATGAACGGCCTGGCCGGCGTCACCGATCCCAACGAGCCTCCCGGAAAGAATTACCAGTATGACGGTGAGAGCTTTTTCACCGATTACATTTGGCCAGCGTTGTACGAGCGCTCTTCAGGCTTCGAAAGACTGAAGCATCTCACGGGCTGGGCCGGCCTCTATGAGGTTTCGCCAGACGAGTCAGCGATCATCGGGCAAGTCGAGCATGGAGAGGCAGGGAAGTCAGGTCGTGTTTTCGAGTGCCACTCCTTTTCTGGACATGGGGTCATGCATAGCTATGCGGTGGGGCTGGGTCTGGCGGAGCGAATTCTCAAGGGAAAGTACGAATCGATTGATCTGAGTGAGCTGGCCGCGAAGCGGTTCGAGAACGGCCGACTGCTCAAGGAGACGTGGGTGATCTGATGCAGATGCACGAGTACCGAAAGAAGTACGATAGCCTGGTTCACGAAGAGGAGCTTCTGAACATTCCGGGCCGCAAGGAGTTCATCCTCGAGGGCGTGGGTCGCGGACGTAGGGTCCTGGACGTGGGTTGTCTGGGCGGGATGCTGTCCCGCCTGATCCTCGAGAGGAACAATGAGGTCTGGGGCGTCGAGCTCAACGAGGCCGCGGCGAAGATCGCCGCGAGCCGAGGTGTGCGTGTCAAGGTCGCGAACGTGGAAGAGGGGATACCCTTTGAAAGCGGTTTTTTCGACGTCGTGCACGCGGGAGAGCTCATTGAGCAGCTTTACGATACCAAGGCGTTCTTTCTCGAGGTCGCCCGGGTGCTCAAGCCTGATGGCGTTTTTCTCTTCACGACCCCCAATCTCAATAGCGTCGAGAATCGCGTGAAAGTGCTGGCTGGTGGATATCTGTCGATGACCGGCGCGTATCCCGAAGATCACTTCGGGGATCATTTGCGCTTCTTCAATATCCGGAAGCTTCGCGAGCTTTGCGCGCAGACGGGATTTCAGGTCGACGAGATCCGCGGAGCGGCGACCTTCGCCCCGAAGGGACGCTTGGTGGACAAGCCCTTGTCCTTGGTGGCGAAAGCCGCGCCCAGCCTGGCCAAATTCCTGATGGTCAGAGCGTCTAAATTTTAAACAAAGATTGTAAAATAGAAAGGGCGGAGCCGCATTGGCTCCGTTATAAGTCGCTGATTCCAGGTCTGAATCCTGAGTGGCACTTCGGAACGGGAGTTGCTCTTGGGTCTGCGCGGAGAAAGGCGGCTTATGGTCCGATTCGGTATTTCATCATTTCTGCTTTTTTTCGGCTTGGCAGGGGCATGGTCCTTCTCGGCGATGGGCGATTCAGGGAATGACGGAGCGCTCAGCGCCAAGTCAGCTGAGGTATCCGAGGCAGAGGCATCGGGGCAAGCGGAGTCCGTGGCGCTCGAGGAGAGCGACGGAGATGGTTCGGAGGCAGTGCCTTCGGCCGCGAACGTTCCCGAGAGATTGGGCACCGCCAACGAGATCGTCGCGTATGACGCCGATCGAGATCCCGACAATTGCTACAAAGGTTTAGCGTGCGTGCCTGATAGCGGCGATACTCGTTGGCCGCGTGGGCTGAGCCATGACCAGATCGACGAACTCGAGCGAATCCCCGTTCGATACACTCTCATCGGTTACTTTCTCGAGGACGGGAATCGGGTCGAGAAGAAGTTGGGGTCTTTCGACGCCAAGACCTCTTGCGAGGCTTCGGGTCGCTGCTCTTTCGAAGAGTTGCTGAAGGAAAGGGAGAATTCCGAGCGCGAGGCTCGTGGCGCTTGCGAAAGTGTCGCTCGACAGAAGGACGCATTGCACTCGCGCGAAACCGGACGGTGCCGTTTCATTGGCTTTCGCGAAGACCCCGAGTGGGCGCAGCGATGGGCGGAGTTCGATCAGAGCATGGCGGACTTTCGCAAGAGGCACGGCATTGGCGGCAATGAGCGCAGAGTACCACGCCGATATGAAAGCGCGGGACAGGTCGCTCGTGGCACCTTGCTTGCTCCTCAGGATGACACCTCTGCAGGAAAGGAGGAATCCCCATGATCGAGCCGGCAGCTGTATACGCCGTGGTGATCATTCTCTGCGTCGTGGTTTTCGGCATCGCGTGATGCCGGGAAACTTGACCCTTTGGATTGATCAAGACAAAGTGAGGGCATGAGCCAGCTCATTCCCGTGGTCCTGTCCGAAGAGGAGCTTCCGCGGACGCATCAATGCCTGCGTGAAGGACTCGCTGAGGGCGTGGCTCCCGGTTTCGTTGCCGGTTACTGGATGGCGAAGGATCCGTGGCAAATGGGCCTGATCGCGGTGGGTAACCGGCGAACGGTCCCCACGCCGCTTCCGATGGAGCCAGGCACTGTATTTGATCTGGCGTCTCTCACCAAGGTCATGGGG